>NZ_JBQGCX010001497.1:0-4595 GCF_052038725.1 Actinosynnema sp. | reverse complement strand
GGTCAGGCATTCACCTACCTGCTGTGGGTGCTCCAGGCCGCCGTCTGGGCGCTGGCGACCCTCAGCATCGCCGCCTACACCGGCATGATCCGCAAACCGGCCTGACCACGCGCCGGGCCTCCCCTGGGGGCGGCCCGGCGCGCGCGTCTCGCGGTCGTGCGGGCTCCGGGCCTTCAGCGCCTCAGCCTCAGCCCAGGAAGATGTTCCGCCGCTGCGCCAGCAGCCGGTACAGCGTCTGCTGGATGGTCTCCCGCACCTGGTCGGTCAGGTTGAACACCAGCATCGGGTCGTCCGCCGCCGACGGGCCGTGCTCGGCGGTGCTGATCGGCTCGCCGAACTCGATGTGCCACTTCGTCGGCAGCGGCACGACGCCCAGGGGGCCCAGCCACGGGAAGAACGGGGTCACCGGGAAGTAGGGGAAGCCGAACAGCCTGGCCAGCGGCTTCAGGTCGCCGATCTTCGGGTAGATCTCCTCGGCGCCCACGATCGAGCAGGGGATGATCGGCACCCCGGTGCGCAGCGCCGCCGACACGAACCCGCCCCGGCCGAACCGCTGCAGCTTGTAGCGGTCGCGGTAGGGCTTGCCGATGCCCTTGAAGCCCTCCGGCCACACCCCGACGACCTCGTCGGACCTCAGCAGGCGCTCCGCGTCCGGGTGGCAGGCCAGGGTCTGGCCGGACTTGCGCGCCACCGCGCCCAGCACCGGCGTCTTGAACACCAGGTCGGCGCCGAGCATCCGCAGGTAGCGGCCCGCCGGGTGCTCCGCGCGCACCGCGTAGGCGGTCATCATCGCGTCGAGCGGCATGGTGCCCGAGTGGTTCGCGACGATCAGCGCGCCGCCCTCGGCGGGGATGTTGTGCACGCCGCTGGTCTCGACCCGGAACCACTTCTCGTACAGCGGCCGGAACACCGGCAGGAGCAGGTTGTCGGTGAGATCCGGGTCGAAGCCGAACTCGTCCACCTCGTACTCGCCCTGCACCCGCCTGCGCGCGAACGCCAGCAGCTCGGCCAGCCGCTTCTCCCAGTCGGCGGGCTCGGGGGCCGACTCGCGCGCCGTCACCCGCTCGGCGTCGGCGGCCAGCTCGCGCGCGGCGCCGTCGAACGCCTCGTCCGGCCGCCGCTCCCCCCGCTCGCGGGAGGCGCGACCACCGCCGCGCAAGGGGATCACCCGTGCCTCGGCCACCCGGTTCCTCCTCCGCTCGCCACCGCCCGCGCCGGCGCCGCCCGCGGCGGCACCGTTGACGCTGGCACCGCCCGCACGTGCGTCGTCCCCGCCGACGCCGTCCGAACCCGCGCCGTCCCCACCCGCACCGAACCGCTCCGCCCGCACCCGACCCGCTCGATCCTCGTCCACCCGGCGGCGCCCCGCCGGTCCACGACCCGTCCGGGACCGCCCAGCGGCCCCGCCACCACCACCCGGTCCGACGACCGGCCCACCACCGGCCCGGCGCTCACCGGAACCGCGCCGCCACGTCCAGCACCCCGCGCTCCACCCCGGCCACCAGCTCCGGGTCGATCACCGGCCGCATCCCGCGCCCGTTCACGTAGTCGTCGAACGCCTGCTGCGTCGTCCACCGGGGGGTGAACCCGAACTCGTCCTTCAACAGGGTGGTGTCCACCACCCGGCCCCAGTTCAGGAACCGCATCTGGTCCGCCGAGAAGTCCACCAGCCGCGCGCCCCGGAACAACCGGCCCGCCAGCGGCACCGCGGGGCTCGGCACCGGCAGGTTCAGCCGCCCCGCCCGCCGGATGGCCTGCGAGAGCAGCAGCACCCCGTCCCCGCCCGCGTTGTACACGCCGGGCAGGTCCCGCGCGGTCGCCCGCTCCATGATCGCCAGCGCGTCCTCGGAGTGCAGCACCTGCACCCGCGCGTCGTACCCGAGCACGGTCGGCACCACCGGCAGGGCGAAGTACCTGGTCAGGACGGTGTCGATGCGCGGGCCGATGAAGTTGGTGAAGCGCAGCATCGTGACGACCACGTCCGGCCTGCGCCTGCTGAACCCGCGCACGTAGCTCTCGACCTCGACCGCGTCCTTGCTGTAGCCGCTGGTCGGCAGGTCCTTCGGCGCCATCTCCTCGGTGAACACGGCGGGGTCGCGCGAGCTGGACCCGTAGACCGCGCTGGTCGACTTGACCACGAGCTTGCGCACGTGCGGCGACTTCTGGCACGCGGCCAGCAGCTGCATCGTGCCGATCACGTTCATCTCCTTGAGCACCGTGCGCCTGGCGGGCCCCGGCGGGTTCGCCGTGACCGAGGCGTGCACGACCGTGTCCACGGCGGCGGAGGAGATGACCTTGGCGATGAGCGGGTTGCGGATGTCGGCGCGGACGAACTCGGCGCGGCCCATGCGGCGCAGCACGTCGCGCGGCGGCGGCTCGGTGTCCACGGCCAGCACCCGCTCGACGCTCGGGTCGGCGGCGAAGCGCGCGGCGAGGTGGCCGCCGAGGAAGCGGCTGCAACCGGTGACGAGCACGACCTTGGGCGCCATTCGACTCCTGTGCCGGGGTGCCTGCGACGGGGGGAGGACGCTGACGGGGGAAGACGCTTCGGATGCTACGCGCGTGCGGCCGTCCGCGACCGCCGCGCGACGGGCCGGGGGCGTCGAAGGCGCGGTCCGGCGGGCCGGCGGGACGGGGGCCCTGGCGCGTTCGGAGCAGGGGCGGCGCGGGCGTTCGAGCCCTCGCGGGCGCGCCCCGCAGGCGGCGGCGCCGGACCGGGGGACCCGAGCGGGTCGCCCGTCCGGAGCAATACGACTCCGCCGGTCCCCGCAGCTGGGCGGGGACCGGCGGAGTTGAGGACCCGCAGGGGTTACTTGCCGCGCGTGCGACGCTGGACGCGCGTCTTGCGGAGCAGCTTGCGGTGCTTCTTCTTCGACATGCGCTTGCGGCGCTTCTTGATGACCGAGCCCATGCGGGTTCCTTAGCTACTAGACGTCGAGGGACTCCACGCGCTGGTGGAGCACCCACGACGAGGGCGCGCCTACACCAGGCACGAACGGCCTACGAGTTTACCCGCTCGATGCCGAACGCCCGCACCCGGCGTCGCCGAACGGCCACACCCGGCCTCGGCGAACGCCCTCACCCGGCGTCGAAGTACGCGTTGCGCAAGTACTCGTCCACCGCCTTCTCGGGCACCCGGAACGACTTGCCGACCCGCACCGCGGCCAGCTCGCCGGAGTGCACCAGCCGGTACACCGTCATCTTCGAAACCCGCATCACCAGGGCCACCTCGGCGACCGTCAGGAACGTGACCTGCCCGATTCCGGTGCGCGTGTTGTCCTCCGCAGCCATGTCATCACCGCGTCCTTCGACACGCGTCGTGCCGTCGGCTTCCCCACCGGCGGTTCGACACGCACGTGCTCCTCCGAGGGTAACGGGAGTGGTGTGACCGCTGCGACGGCCAACGGCCGGATCGGGGGGAGTCAGCGGTCCTCGGTGGCCCGGCCGAGTTCGGCGGAGCGGTCGCGGGCGGCCTCGATGGCGGCCAGGAGGGCGGCGCGGACGCCGTGCTTCTCCAGTTCGCGGATGGCCATGATGGTGGTCCCGGCGGGCGAGGTGACGGCCTCGCGCAGGATCACCGGGTGCTGGCCGCCCTCGTCCAGCATGGCGGCGGCGCCCACGGCGGACTGGATGATCAGCCTGCCCGCCAGGTCGCGCGGGATGCCCAGCAGGATGCCCGCGTCGATCATGGCCTCGACCAGGTAGAAGAAGTACGCCGGACCCGACCCGGAGAGGGCGGTCACGGCGTCCTGCTGCGACTCGGGGACGCGGGCGACCTCGCCGACGGTGCTGAGCAGGTCCTCCACCAGCGCGAGGTGCTCCTCGGCGGCGTGGGCGCCGGGGGAGATGGCGCTCATGGCCTTGCCGACGAGCATGGGGGTGTTCGGCATGACCCGGACCACCGGGGTGCCCGCGGGCAGGCGCGACTCGTAGAGGGAGGTCGGCAGGCCTGCGCAGAGGGAGACGACCAGGGTGTCGGGCTTGAGGGAGGGGGCGAGGTCGGCCAGGAGCGGCTCGATGTCCTGCGGCTTGACGGCGACGACCAGGACGTCGGCGCGGGCGGCGGCGTCGGGCACGCTGACGGCCTCCACGCCGTACCGGGCGGACAGCTCGGCGCCCCGACCGGGGTGCTTCTCGGTGAACAGGAGCGAGGCGGCGTCCCGGCCACCGTCCAGCAGGCCGGAGAGCAGGGCCTCACCGATCTTGCCCGCGCCCAGCACAGCGATCGTCGTCATGGGGGCAAGGGTGCCATGACGGGGGGAGGGTGCTGTGGGGGGTGAGGAGCGCTGCGGGGGGCGCTGCGGGGGGAGGAGCGCCGTGAGGGGAAGAGCGCTGCGGGGGGAAGAGCTACAAGCACGCCTCGCCGGCGGGGCAGACCTCCAAAAAAGAGGGGACAGGGCTCTGCCGGCCGGTGACCGTTGGTCTTGTGGTCCCGTTTACCACTGCGGTGGTCCGGGTCCCTCTTCTCCGTTTGGCCTCCTTTCAGGCAAGCACACTTGTCAAGACGCCGTTGGGCACCCCGGTCTTCCGGGCAGTGCGGCGGCATCTTGACAAGCGCGCTTGGGCTTCGCCAGGCCAAACGGAGAAGAGGGACG
>NZ_JBQGCX010001496.1:0-1716 GCF_052038725.1 Actinosynnema sp. | reverse complement strand
CGGGGCGGCGGTGGGGGGCGGTGCTGGGGTGGGGCGGGCCGCTGCTGCGCCGGGTGGCGATGGCGGTGACCACGTTCGGGCGACAGGACCGCGCCCCCGGAAGGCTGGTGCGGCGGGTGTACGGGCGGGCGCCGGTGGGTCTGGCGGTGCTGGCGGAGCTGGCGTCGTTCCCCGAGCAGGTGGCGCGGGTGCAGGAGCTGCGGGCGGGGACCGCGCTGCCGGACGTGCCGTTCGAGGTGCTGGCCCCGGCGGCGCGGCCGGAGCTGGCGGCGATCGCGGGGATGTCGGCGCGCGGGCGGCTGGTGGTGGTGCCGGGGAGCAGGCACATGGTGCACGTGGACCGGCCGGACGCGGTGGCGCTCGCGGTGCTGCGGGCGGCGGGGCTGCGGTGAGCCCGTCGGGCGGGTAGTCCGGGCGGGTAGTCCGGGCGGGTCGTCCGGACGGGTCGTCCGGACGGGTCGTCCGGGGGGCGTTCCGGGGCCGTCCGGCGCGGCGTTCGGGGGTTGCGCGAAGCGTGTGAGGCTACTCGCACGGGGTGACGCCGGGGTGGTGGCGGTGCGACCCTGGAGGGGTGCACCGTGCACCAAGGCCCGGAGACCCGCTGGAGCGGGCTTCGAGGGAAGGACGGTCGACGATGACCTCGAGCGCTGAGGTTCCCGCGCCCTACGGGACCGGGGCCGGTGGGCCCGCCGGTCCACCCGCCAAGCGGGTCCGCATCCACCACCTGCAGGAGTTGAAGGACCGCGGCGAGCCGTGGCCCATGCTCACCTCGTACGACATGTACACCGCCGAGCTGTTCGACGAGGCGGGCATCCCGGTCCTGCTGGTCGGGGACTCGGCGTCCAACAACGTCTACGGCTACGAGTCCTCCATCCCGGTGACCGTGGACGAGCTGCTGCCACTCGTCCGGGGGGTCACCCGAGCGGTGAAGCGCTCACTCGTCGTGGCCGACCTGCCGTTCGGCTCCTACCAGGTGTCGGTGGAGCAGGCCGTGGCGACGGCGGTCCGGTTCATGAAGGAGGGCCGGGCGCACGCGGTGAAGCTGGAGGGCGGGCGCGCGTTCGCGCCGCACATCCGGGCCATCGTGGACGCCGGCATCCCCGTCATGGCCCACATCGGGTTCACCCCCCAGCACGAGCACCAACTCGGCGGGTTCCGCGTGCAGGGCCGCAACGAGGCCTTCGACGCCGTCGTCGCCGACGCCCACGCCGTGCAGCAGGCCGGGGCGTTCTCCGTGGTGCTGGAGATGGTCACCTCCGAGGTCGCCAAGAAGATCACCCACGAACTGCGCATCCCCACCGTCGGCATCGGCGCCGGACCCGACACCGACGCCCAGGTGCTGGTGTGGCAGGACATGATGGGCCTGCGCCGCGGCAAGGGACCCCGGTTCGTCAAGCGCTACGCCGACCTCGCCGGAATCATGGGCGACGCCGCCCGCGAGTACGCCGCCGAAGTGCGCGGACACCGGTTCCCCGGACCCGAGCACTCGTTCCACTGAGCGATTCAGCTTCAGCACCGACCGGTGGCCGCTCCCCCTCGCCGGGGTGGCGGCCACCGCCGTTCCCCAGGATCAGCGGCGTTGCCCGAGCAGAAAAGCGCTGAAAGCCGCCGAGGAGAAGGAGAGGCGGGGCTCCGGCGACTTCGAGTCGCGGACACCGATGTGCTCACCCGGCACGGCCCCGAAGCGAACCTCGACGCACTCGTTGTTGGCACCAC
>NZ_JBQGCX010001495.1:0-3967 GCF_052038725.1 Actinosynnema sp. | reverse complement strand
GCAAGCGCCCGCTGCTCACCGCGCTGTCCGGACCGGCCGCGGGCGTCGCGGGCGCGCTGATGGGGGAGCGGCTCAGCGAGGGGGTCTTCCTGGAGACCGGCGGCACCTCCACCGACGTCTCGGTGGTGCGCCGGGGCAAGGTGCAGGTCCGGCACGCCAGGCTGGGCGGTCGGGAGACGTCCCTGCCCGCGCTGGACGTGCGCACCGTCGGCGTCGGCGGCGGCTCCATGGTCCGGGTCTCCGGCGGCGCGGTCACGGACGTCGGGCCGCGCAGCGCGCACATCGCCGGGCTGCCGTACGCCTGCTTCGCCGACCCCGGCGCGCTGGACGGCGCCGAACTGGTGCGCCTGGCGCCCCGCGACGGCGACCCGGCCGACTACGTCGCGCTGGAGGTCCCCGGCGGCGGCAGGTTCGCGCTCACCACCACCTGCGCGGCCAACGCGCTCGGCGTCGTCCCCGAGGACGCCTACGCGCTCGCCGACCCCGGCACCGCCCGCGCCGCGATCGCCGTGCTCGCCGCCGACCTCGGCACGACCGTCGAGGAAACCGCGAAAGCGGTGCTGCGCAAGGCGATCGCGCCGGTCAAGGCCGTGGTGGACCAGCTCGTGGACGCCTACCGGCTCGACCGCTCCGCCCTCACCCTGGTCGGCGGCGGCGGGGGAGCGGCGGCGATCACCCCGTTCCTCGGCGCCCAGTCCACCGCGGACTGGCGGATCGCGGCGCACAGCGAGGTGATCAGCCCGCTCGGCGCGGCGCTGGCCCTGGTGCGCGAGTCGGTGGAGCGGATCGTGCCCGATCCCGGCCACGCCGACGTGCTCGCGGTGCGCGCCGAGGCCGAACGGGCCGTCATCGCGCAGGGCGCCGACCCCGCCGGGGTGGACGTGGACGTGGTGGTCGACCCGCGGCGCAACCTGATCCGCGCCGTCGCCACCGGCGCCACCGAGCTGCGCGCCAAGGACCGCGCCCTGGTCGTCGACGAGGACGCGGTCCGGGCGGCCGTCGCCCGCAGCCTGGACGTGCCCGCCGACCGGGTCGCCCGCCTCACCGACACCGGGCACCACGCGGTGTGGGGCGCGGACGTCCGCCGCAAGGGCCTGCTCGGCCTCGGCCGCACCACCCGGCACGTGCGCGTGGTCGACCGGGAGGGCGTGGTGCGCCTGCACGCGGCGGGCGCGCACGTCGTCGGGACCACCGTCGCCCGCGCCACGGGCGAGCTGGCCGCCGCGGTGGACGAGCACACCTCCCACGGCGACGGCGGCTCCCGCGCGCCCGCCGTGTCGCTGCTGGTCGGCGCGAAGATCGCCGACCTGTCCGGGGTGCTGGACCGGGACCAGCTCGTCGCGCTGATCGGCGCCGAGCTGTCCGCGCGCGGCCCGGACGAGCCGGTCGTGGCGATCGTGGAGGACCGGCGGTGAGCGACGAGGACCTCGCGGTCGCGCTGCTGGCCGCCACCCCCACCCACGAGGACCGCGACCCCGCGCTGCTGCGGCGCTGGGCGCGCGCCGCCCTGGAGGTCGGCGACGAGCTGGCCGCCCGCCCGTTCCCGGCGGACGTGCGGGTGGTCGAGCGGGACGGCGGGGTGCGCGACGGCGAGGTGGTGCTGGCCGAGTACCACCGCCGCACCGGAGCGGCCACGGTCTACACCGACGCCCTGCGCCGGGTGCGCGAGGTCGCGCGGCGGCGGGGCTGGGACGTCGATCCCGGCGCCCTGCGCGCCGCAGCCGTCGCCCACGAGGTCGCCCACCACCGGCTGCACGGCCCGCTCGCCCGCGAGCTCAAGCGCCGCCTGGGGCACCACGCCCTCCGGCTCGGCCGGGTGCGCGTGCTCGGCCACGTCGCGGGCGCCGACGAGCTCGTCGCGCACCGCTACGCCCACCGGGTCAGCGGCCTGGACCGCAGCCCGCTCGCGCTGACCGCGGCACTCGCGGACAGCCTCGCCCTCGTCGCGCAAGGAGGCTGATCGATGGGGATCGCCGTGCTGGCCGTGATGGCCATCGGGGTCGCGCTGATGCTCACCCGCGTCCTGCCCACCGCGTTCGCGCTCGGGCTGCTCGCCGTGGTGATCGCCCTGCTGTCCGGGGCGTCGCTCACGGGCAAGGAGAACAGCGTCACCGCCGTGCTGCAGAACGGGTCCGCGCTGCTGGCCACCACGATGATCGCGGTGCTGCTCGGCTCGTGGTTGGGCACGCTCATGTCCGAGACCGGCATCGCGGCCACGCTCGTGCGCAAGATCGTCGAGTTCGGCGGCGAGCGGCCCGCCGTGGTGGCGCTCGGGGTGTACGCGGTGGCGGTGCTGTGCGGGTCGATCACCGGTTCCGCGCCCGCCGCGATGCTCGCGGGCGTGGTCGGCATCCCGGCGATGATCGCCGTGGGGGTGCCGCCGGTGGTGGCGGGCGGCACGGTCCTGATGGGGCTGGCGACCGGGCTGCCGGTGGAGCTGATCGGCTGGCAGTTCCTGTCCGACGCGGTGGACCTGTCGCTGGAGCAGGTGCGGGCGTTCCAGCTGAAGGTGTTCCCGATCGCGCTGGTGGTCGGCGTCGCCTACGTGCTGGTGGAGGTGCGGCGCAGGGGAGCGCGGCACGCGTGGGCGGTGCGGGCGGCCACGGCCAGGCGGGCGCGGCGCGGGGACGCGCCCTGGTACGCGCTGGTCGCGCCGCTGCTGCCGATCGTGCTGGCGCTCGGGTTCGAGCTGCCGATCGTGCCCTCGCTGCTGGCGGGCGTGGTCTTCGCCCTGCTCACCACGACCCGGCCGGGGCGGCTGGGGGAGACGGCGATGCGCTCGCTGTACCGCGCGTTCGACGTGGCGGCGCCGCCGCTGGTGCTGTTCGTCGCGATCGGGATGCTCCTGTCGGCGGTGCGCCTGCCGGGCGCGGTGGCGGCGCTGGAGCCGGTGGTGTCCGCGGTCAGCCCGTCGGGGCCGGTGCTGTTCGTGCTGGTGTTCGCGCTGCTGGTGCCGCTGTGCCTGTACCGGGGGCCGCTGAACGTGTACGGGCTCGGCGCGGGCATCGCCGGGGTGCTGGCCGGGGGAGGGGTGTACCCGGTTCCGGCGGTGCTGGGGCTGATGTCGTCGTACGGGCAGGTGCTGTGCGTGTCGGACCCGACGAGCACGCAGACGGTGTGGAGCGCGCAGTACGCGGGCGTGCGGCCGGAGAAGGTGATGGCGTCGACGCTGCCTTACACGTGGGTGATGGCGGTGGGGGTGCTGACGTTGACGTCGGTGCTGTTCCTGGGCTGAGCGGGTGCGCCCCCGGCGCGGCGGGCCGGTGCCGGGGGCAGCTTGGAATAAGTTGGAATCACATACCACGATGACTTCAGTGCTGGGTGAAATAAAGTCGGACGACCGGTACCCCGCCACGTCGTGCCCGGAGGCGGTAAGCGCGGTCGGGCCGGACCGCGCCCGCCACGACTCTCAGGCCGGCAGCCCGGTGATGTTGTCCAGCACCGCCCGCGTGACCGTCTCCAACTGCGGCAGCATCGACGGCGACTCGGGTGTGGTGGAGGTCAGGTGCACCAGCACCATGTCCTGGCCGATCGACTTGCCCGAGGACAGGTTCAGCTCCGTGCCCTCCACGTACGTGTGGCCGCCGCTGCCCAGGCCGGTGACGGGGTGGCGCCGAGGTCGGGCTGGCGAACACGGCGCCGTAGGTCTTCGCGCCCATCTCATTGACGACGGGCTCCTGCGGGCGGCAGTACACGCTCGGCGCCTGGTTCATGCCCACCTCGTACGCCGTGACGACCAGGTCCCTCGGCAGCACGTCGCACGCCGTGAACTCCGCGGGCGCCGCCGAGCTGCTCGTCGTGGCGGCCGTGGTGGTGGCCGTGGGCGTCGGGGACGAGGTCCGGGCCGTGGTGGAGCCGTCCGCGCCGCCGCAGCCCGCGGTCAGCAGGGCCGCGGCGGCGGTCGCGGCGAACTTCTTGGCGAACACTTCGGGAGCCCTCTGGGCGGTGGAGAAAAGGGCGCACAGCA
>NZ_JBQGCX010001494.1:0-5910 GCF_052038725.1 Actinosynnema sp. | reverse complement strand
GGGTCGACGACCAGGAGGACCAGCCCGGACCGGTTCCGGTAGAGCGAGTTCGCGGGCAGGTGGACGGTTCCGGGGTCCGCGCAGTGCACGAACCCCTCCAGGTCGAGCGGGATCGCCCCGCTCTCCCTCGCCTCCGCCCAGTCCGCCCGCGTGCTGATCCGCAGGAGCACTTGTCCACACCTCCTGTGGAAAGCTGTGGATGAACCTGTGGTCAACTCGTCCCGACCGGGTGATCGCGCCTCCTAGCGGAGGGTGATCTGCCGTCCCCGCAGGCCGTCCCGCGACCGCCGCTCCGCCTCGCTCAGCGGCTCGGAGTCCAGGCTCGCCAGCGCGTCCAGCAGCCGCTTGCCCAGCGCCTCGGCCGGACCCGCCCACTCGCTGGAGTGCGACTCCCGGTCCAGGTCCCACACCGGCACGAGCAGGCCGTGCGCGCGGAACGAGCCCGCGTAGCGGGTGCCCTCGCCCAGGTCCAGCTCGCCGCGCACGGACAGCCGCGCCAGCGCCGCCAGCAGCTGCTCCTCCGGCTCCGGGCGCACCCAGCGCAGGTGCGCCTTGTCGCCCGCGTCCACCCAGTAGGCGGCCGTCACGCCGGGCGCGTCGACCCGCTCGGTCGGCAGGATCGCCGCGTTCGCCCGCTCCAGGGACAGCGCGACGTCGCCTGCGGGCTCGTTGCCCGGCGGCATCCACCACGCGAAGTCGGTGTGCAGCTCGGGGCTGACCGAGGCCTCGGCGTCCAGCAGGTCCTGCAGGCGGCCGGGGTTGGTCCCGTCCTCCGGGCCGACCACGGGCAGCACGTCGCCGGTCTCGGCGGTGTAGGCCCACTGCACGGCGCGGGCCAGGTCGCGGCTCAGGTCACCGGAGCGGGTCTGCACCTGGAGGCCGACGAACGCGGTGCCGTCGGCGCGCACCAGGCCCGCGGCGGCCATCGGCAGCACCGAGGCCAGCACGACCTCGCGCGGCGCGTCCTTGAGCGGCAGCTTCACCGTCGCCGAGGGCACGAACTCCCGCAGCGCGATCAGCTCCGCCTCCGACGCCAGCCCCGCGAAGGGCCGGGCGACGATGACGTCGGCCCCGCCGTCCGCGCCCCCGTGGCACGCCTTGTAGCGCTTGCCGGAGCCGCACGGGCACGGCTGGCGCGGGTTCACCCCGTCCGCCGACTTGCTCTTCACAGCCGTCCGCTTGGCCACGACTAAGCCTCCTCCTGGTTCAGGGGGCCAAGTCTGCCGCAAGGATCTTGCGGGTTCGCGCCGGGTGGTTGGTCGCCAGGTAGCGCACGCCCCGCTCGCGGCACAGGTCGATGTCGGGCGCGGTGTCCACCGTCCAGCAGTAAGCGCCCCGGCCGCGGCCCGGCGAGCGGCGCAGCAGGGACACGCCGGGTCCCGGCAGATCCGCCCATTCGGGTAGCCGCTGGGGCCACAGCCGGTCGAGCAGCCAGACCGTGGGGACGGTGGGGGCGAGCGCTTTGAAGCGGCGCACCGCGAGCGCGGAGAACGACATCATGCGCACGTCCAGCGAGTGCCGGGCCAGCTCCTCGGCGAGCCTGGCCTCCACCAGGCCGCCGGTGCGCACCGGGTGCTTGGTCTCCACGAACAGCGCGGTCCCGTGGTCGGCGGCCAGACCCGCCAGCTCCGCGAAGGTCAGCACGGGGGCCGGGTCGCCGCCGTGCCAGGAGCCGAAGTCGAGCGCGCGCAGCTCGGCGAGGGTGAGCGCGCCGACCGCGCCCCGCCCGTCGCTGGTGCGGGAGACGGTGCGGTCGTGGACGCAGACCAGCTGCTCGTCCCTGGTCAGGCGGACGTCGCACTCCAGCGCGTCGGCGCCCTCGGCGATCGCCAGCTCGTAGGCGGCGAGGGTGTGCTCGGGCAGGGCCGCGGAGGCGCCTCGGTGGGCGACCACTTCGGGGGACACGGGCCTGGATGCTCCCCGGTGGTCGCGGGTGGCGGCAAGCGCTCGCCGCGCGGGTCACAGCGGGCGGGACCCCCATCGGGTCACGGTCGGCCGTCCCTTCGGACGGGTGTCGCGTTTCCGATGGACGCGAGCGGTCCTCAAGACCTACCGTCCGGGGTCGTGGCGCCTTTCGACCAGAACGACCCCTCCTTCATCGCCGACCCGTACCCGGTCTTCGCCGCGCTGCGCGCCAGGGGCGAGGTGCACTGGCACGACGGGATGGGGCTCGCGGTCGCCGTGTCCCACGCCGCGTCGTCGGCGGTGCTGCGGCACCGGAGCCTCGGCAGGCTGTGGACGGACGCCAAGCCGCTGGAGGAGTTCGCCTCGTTCAACCTGCTGCACCGGAACTCGCTGCTGGAGAACGAGGGCGCGACGCACGCCCGGCTGCGGCGGCTGGTGTCGGCGGCGTTCGGGCGCGGGCACGTGGAGCGGCTGCGGCCCCGGATCGCGGAGCTGGCGGACCGGCTGGTCGACGGGCTGGTCGAGCGGGTGCGCGCGGACGGGTCGGCCGACCTGCTGGAGCACGTGGCCGGGCCGCTGCCGGTGGAGGTGATCGCCGAGCTGCTGGGGGTGCCGCACTCGGAGCGGTCGCTGCTCCAGCCGTGGTCGAACGCGATCGTGAAGATGTACGAGCACGGGCTGGCCGAGGACAAGCGGGCGGCGGCGGAGCGGGCGGCGCGGGAGTTCGTGGCGTACCTGCGGGAGGTCGTGGCGCTGCGGCGGCGGCAGCCGGGCGACGACCTGGTGTCCGACCTGGTCGCGGTGACCGACTCGGACGGGGCCCGGCTGAGCGAGGACGAGCTGGTGGCCACGGCGGTGCTGCTGCTGATGGCGGGGCACGAGGCGACCGTGAACGTGATCGGCAACGGGGTGCTGGCGCTGGTGGGGCACCGCGACCAGTGGGAGCGGCTGGTGGCCGACCCCGGTCTACTGGAGACCGCCGTCGAGGAGCTGATCCGGTACGACTCGCCGCTGCAGCTGTTCGAGCGGACCGCGACCAGGCGGGTGGAGATCGCCGGGCACGTGGTGGAGGAGGGCGCGAAGATCGCGGCCCTGCTGGGCGCGGCGGCGCGCGACCCGGAGGTGTTCGAGCGGCCGGACGAGTTCGACGTGGGGCGCACGCCCAACCAGCACCTCGGGTTCGGCATGGGCATCCACTACTGCCTCGGCGCGCCGCTCGCCCGGATCGAGGTGCAGGCGGCGGTGGACGCGCTGCGGCGCAAGCTGCCGGGGATGGAGCTGGCGGCGGAGCCGAGGCGGCGGGAGGAGTTCGTGATCCGGGGGCTGCACGAGCTGCCGCTGGGCGCGGGCTGAGCCCCCACCGCGCCGCCGGTGGTGGCGCTCAGCGGTGGTGGCGCTGGGGCAGGCGGTAGCCCAGGTCCGCCAGGACGGCGCGCAGCCGGTCCGGGTAGTCGGTGATCAGGCCGTCCACGCCGTCGCGGATGAGCTTGCGCATGGTGGCGGGGTCGTTGACGGTCCACGGGACGACCTCCAGCCCGTTCCGGTGCGCGTCCTCGACCAGTGCCCCGGTGGTGAACGGGACGTAGTCGGGGTCGCCGACCTTCCCGTTCTGCGGGTTGCCGTGCACCGGGGACAGCGCGGAGGCGCCGAAGCTGCGGGCGGCGCGGGCCGGGCTGCCGCCGAAGTCGGCCAGGTCGAGGCCGCCGGTCCAGGGCGAGCCGGGGGCGAGGAACTCGGGCTGGGTCAGGGCGATCACCGGCAGTCGCGGGGCGACCTTCCGCCACAGCATCAGGGTCCCCCAGTCGAAGGACTGGATGGTCACGTTGCGCTCGAAGCCGGAGCGGCGGATCTCGCGCCAGGTGACGTCGACGAACTGCTCGCGGGGCGCGGTCTCGTGCGGCGCGGCGGCCTCGACCTTGGTCTCCACGTTGAACCGGACGTCGTGCGCCCGGTAGCGGCGGGCGAGGGCGAACACCTCGGCGAGGGTGGGCATCCGGGCGCCGGGCGAGAGCTCCTGGTCCGGGTGCTGGGCCGAGCGGCGGGAGCCGCAGTCGAGCGTGCGGACCTGGGCGAAGTCCAGGTCCTTGACGTACTTGCCCGCGTAGGGGAACTCGGGGTCGCCGGGGCGGGCGGGGGCGGTGTCGACGCACTTGGCGGGGTTGGTCCTGCGGTCGTGCGTGACGACCTCGCGGCCGTCCCTGGTGATCTGGACGTCCAGCTCCAGGGTGGTGACACCGACCTCCAGGGCCTTGGCGAACGCGGCGAGCGTGCTCTCGACGGTGAGCCCGATGCCGCCCCGGTGGGCCTGGAGGTCGAAGTCGCGCTTGCCGTGCCCGTGCCCGGCTCCTCCGGTCCCGGCTCCGGCCGAGGCCGCGCCGGGGAGCAGGAGCATCACCACGAGTGCCGCGCCCAGTGCCCGCATGACCTCACCGTGGCAGAGCGGGCGGTCCCCGCTCAGGGCCTGTTCGGGGGACTCCGGGTGAACTCCGGGGAACGCGCGGCGGCGGAGGGGCTACCTGGGGGAACCGGATGCCCTGATCGCGCGCAGCTCGGGCGCCGGGGCGCCCTTCACGCCGACGACGCGCATCCGGCGCAGCGAGGCGGGGTCGAGCGGCAGGAGCAGGGTGGTGATGCGGCGGACCACGACGGCAGTGGTGAGCGCGACGCCCGCGGCGAGCAGGTCGGAGACGGCGTGCAGGAGGACGCCGTCGGCGAGGGCCTGCACGCTGTCTCGGAACGACCAGGCGACGGTGAGGGCGAAGAACAGCGCGGACGTCACCCAGAGCGCCCACCAGCGGAGCAGCAGCTTGGAGGGCTTGGGGCGGGCGTCGGCGGGCAGCCGGAGGGCGGCGTGCTCCAGCTCGGCGAGCACCGAGCCGGGGACGACCAGGTTCACGCCGGGGACGACCAGGCCGAGCACCAGCTCGCGCTCGGAGCGCGAGGGGGCGTAGCCGGAGGCGGCAGCGGCGGCGGCGCGGGCGGCGCGGACCCACAGGAAGGACAGGACGAGCGCGATGGCCGAGGTGATCCCGGCGACGGCCGAGGCGGCGACGACCATGGCGTCGGAGACGCCGACCGTCGTGGCGGACAGCGCGCCGGTGCGGCTGAGCAGGAGCAGGGTGTAGCGCCAGAGCTCGCTGCCCGCTGCCCACAGCGCGGTCATCCCGGCGAGGCCGAGGGCGTGGGAGGCGGTGCGGGCGAGGCGCTGCACCCGGTCGACGCGGTCGAGCGGGCGGGCCTCGTCGAGCGCGACCGAGGTGGGCCAGCGCCAGGCGAGCAGCGGGAAGCCCCAGCGCGGCGGCACCGGGTAGGACGGGGGTCCGGCGTAGGGCCGCCGGGCGCCGCCGAACCGGCGGGCGGGGTAGGCGCCGGGCGGCGGGGTCGCCACCCAGTCCACCCGCATCGGCTGAAGCGGTCGCACGTCAGATGACCTCCGGCTCCACGTCGGGCAGCTCGCCCACCATCGGCCTGCCCTGCATCGCCCAGGTCTGCATCCCGCCGTCGACGTTCACGGCGTCCCACCCGTTGGCGTTGAGGTACTCCGTGACCCGCGCCGACCGCCCGCCCATCCGGCAGACGACGTAGACGACGTCCGCCTCGGGCACCTCCCCGAGCCGCCCGGCGAGCTCGCTCATGGGGATGTGCACCGCACCGGGAGCGTGCCCGGCGGCCCACTCGTCGACCTCGCGCACGTCGAGCAGCACGGCGCCCTCGGGCAGCTCGGCGGGAACGTCGGACACCTCAACGCTGGGAACCGTCACACGGGACATGCTGCCACGGGTGGCATCGGGAGGGCATGAAGCCACAACTCGCGTGGCGCGCGCGTTCGACGCCCCCGGTGGGGGATCGACGCCCGCTGCGGCGGGGATCGCGGCCCGCGCGCCGGAGGGCCGCCCCCGCCTGCAGCGGGGACGGCCCTCCGGGTGTTCGGCGGGTCGGGTCCGTCAGTGCGAGGTGGCCTTCTCCGCACCGGCGCCGGTCAGGGCGCGGACCTCCATCTCGGCG
>NZ_JBQGCX010001493.1:0-2337 GCF_052038725.1 Actinosynnema sp. | reverse complement strand
GCCAGCGCCTTGGCCAGCACCGCCTCCTGCGCGTCCTGGCTGGGCGCGGTCAGCCCCGCGCTGGGGCCGTCGTGGTTGACCGCCGAGCCGCGCAGCACCCCGAGCACGGGGTCGCCGTCGCGCTCGGCGTCGGCCAGGCGCTTGAGCACCAGCGCCACCGCGCCCTCGCCGAGCGCGAACCCGTCGGCGCCCGCGTCGAACGCCCGGCAGGCCCCGGTGGGCGACAGGGCGTTGGTGCGGCAGCGGGCCAGCACGGACCACGGGGTCAGCAGCAGGTGCGCGCCGCCCACGAGCGCCACGTCGCAGTCGCCGGAGCGCAGGTCGCGCACGGCCAGGTGGGTGGCCACCAGCCCGGAGGAGCAGGTGGTGTCGACCTGGAGCGCGGGGCCGCGCGTGCCGAGCAGGTGGGCGACCCGGCCCGCCGCCATGGCGCGGTTGAGGCCGAGCAGCGCGTGCGCGTCGGGCGGGCGGGCGGTGGCGAGCACCGAGTAGTCCTCGGTGCCCAGGCCGACGTAGACGCCGGTGTCGGTGTTCCGCAGCGAGTCCGGGGCGATGTTGGCGTGCTCCAGCGCGGACCAGAACACCTCCAGCAGCAGGCGCTGCTGCGGGTCGGTCGCGGCGGCGGCGGGCGGCGCGGCGCGGAACAGCCCGGCGTCGAACCCGGACACGTCGTCCAGGAAGGCCCCGGTGCGCACGGGGGACCGGTCGGGCCGGGAGGGGTCGGGGTCGTGCAGCGCGTCGAGGTCCCAGCGGGTCGGCGGCATCGGGCCGGTGGCGTCGACGCCCTCGCGCAGCGCCCGCCACAGCCCATCGGGATCGCTGATGCCTCCCGGCAGGGCGCACCCCGCCCCGACGACCGCGACGCGGGGGTCGGCGGAGCGCGTCACCGGCCGCCGCCGAATAATTTCCGGAAAAGCGCGCGCTGAGGCCGTAGTGGAATTCGCACGGTTTTCTCCCGGAGCGTCGAAGTGCGGCGGTAACCCCTCGTTCCGCCGGACGACGCTAGGGCAAGCGGTATCGGCCAGCAATACGACGTTGGAGTGATCGAAAAGCGTTCGGAGGGGCCTCGCGTCACCCTGAGCGAAGTTCTTGACACCCGCCGCTGATGATCTTTACAGTCCCGCCTCGACCGGAATGGGACATTTCCGGGCGACCCGCCGCACCGGGGAGGACCCATGTCCGATCGCTGGGCCGACGCGCCCTTCTCCGGGGCCCTCGCCACCACCGCGCCGCTCACCTGGGCGCAGCGCACGATGTGGATCGCGCACCACCGGCTGGCCCCGCACGACTGCGCCCTGCTCAACGTCTCGCACACCACCCCTTCCCCCGGCCGCCGCGTCGCGGACGTGCTCGCGGACGTCGCGGCGCTGGTGGCGCGGCACGCCGTCCTGCGCAGCACGCTCAAGGTCGACGAGCACGGCGCGGTGACCCAGGTGGCCGCCGCGTCCGGGCGGGCGCGGGTGCTGCTGGCGGACGCCTCCGGCGCGGGCGGGCAGGTGGCCGCGCGGGTGCGCGCCGAGCTGTCCGCCGAACCGTTCGACCTGGTCACGGCACACCCGGTGCGGGTGGCGCTGGTGGTCGACGGCGAGCGCGTCACGCACGTCGTGCTCGTCGGGCACCACGTGGCGCTGGACGGCTGGAGCGCCGTGCGGCTCGGGCTGCGGCTGGCCGAAGGGCCGGACGGCGCCCCCGAGGACGGGCCCGTGCTGCAACCCGCCGACCAGGCCGCCTTCGAGGCGGGCCCCGAGGGGCAGCGGCTGCTGCGCGACTCGCTGGCGTACTGGGCCGAGCAGCTCCGCGCGCTCCCGCCCACCCCGTTCCCCGGACCGCCCGGCCCCGGCGAGCACCCCCGCTTCAAGGTCGCCAGGCTGACCTCGCCCGCGCTCGCGACCGCGCTGCCCGCGCTGTGCCGCCGCTACCGGACGACCGGGTCGACGGCGCTGCTCGCAGGCGTGCTGGCGCTGCTCGCGGTCACGACGGGGAACCGCAGGTGCGGGCTCCAGGTGGCCGTGGCCAACCGCGACACCCCGGAGTCGTTCGACGCGGTCGGCTGCCTGTACCAGGAGGTGCTGGTGTCGGTCGACTTCGCCGGGGCGCGCGCCTTCTCCGAGGTGGTGCGGCGCGCGTGGGAGGCGTCGCGGGCGGGCTACGCGCACGGCCGCTACGACCCTCCCGCGCTCTACGCGCTGGTGGAGCGGATCAACGCCGAGCGCGGCGTGGCGCTGGACCGGACCAGCGTGTTCAACGACGAGCGGATCAGCCGCACCGCGCGCGGCCCCGCCGAGCCCGCGGTGGGCGCGACCACCGTGGAGTGGCTGTCCGAGCAGCACCGGCACC
>NZ_JBQGCX010001492.1:0-3727 GCF_052038725.1 Actinosynnema sp. | reverse complement strand
GACATCACCATGACCGTCGAAGCCCCGAACTACACCACCCGCTGACCAGGCGGATCTCGCGGAGAAGAGGACAACAGTGCGCGATCTGGTCGAGATCGGCATGGGCAGGACCGCCCGGCGGGCCTACGAGCTGGACGACATCGAGATCATCCCGTCCCGGCGGACCAGGTCCTCCAAGGACGTCTCGACGGCGTGGCAGATCGACGCCTACCGGTTCGAGATCCCCCTGATCACCCACCCCACGGACGCCATCGTGTCGCCCGGCACGGCCGTCGCGGTCGGGGAGCTGGGCGGTCTGGGCGTGCTCAACGCCGAGGGCCTGTGGGCCCGGCACGCCGACGTGGACGAGGCGCTGTTCCGCCTGGTCCAGTCGGTGGAGGACACCGACGACCCGGCCGCGCCGGTGAAGGTGCTCCAGGAGCTGCACGCCGCCCCGGTGCGGATGGACCTGGTCGCCCAGGCGATCAAGCAGGTGCGCGACTCCGGCGTCACGGTCGCGGTGCGGGTCAGCCCGCAGCACGCGGCCGAGTTCACCCCGGACCTGCTGGCCGCGGGCGTGGAGATCCTGGTCGTGCAGGGCACGATCATCTCCGCCGAGCACGTGTCGCGCGATGGTGAGCCGCTGAACCTGAAGTCGTTCATCGCGGACCTGGACATCCCGGTCATCGCGGGCGGCGTCGGCGACTACCGGACCGCGATGCACCTCATGCGCACCGGCGCGGCGGGCGTCATCGTCGGGTACGGGTACACGCCGGGCGTCACCACCAGCGACTCGGTGCTGGGCATCGGCGTGCCGATGGCGACCGCCATCGCCGACGCCGCCGCGGCTCGGCGGGACTACCTGGACGAGACCGGTGGCCGGTACGTGCACGTCATCGCCGACGGCGGGGTGCTGACCAGCGGCGACGTGGCCAAGTCGATCGCCTGCGGCGCGGACGCGGTCATGCTGGGCGAGCCCCTCGCGGGCGCCGCCGAGGCTCCGGGGCAGGGGCTGTACTGGACGGCGGCCTCCGCGCACCCGTCGGTGCCGCGCAGCCACGTGTCGACCGGGGTCGACCAGGTGGTGGACCTGCGGAGCCTGCTGTTCGGGCCGTCGGTCGACCCGCGCGGCGTGACGAACCTGTTCGGGTCGCTGCGCCGGGCGATGGCGAAGACCGGGTACTCGGACCTCAAGGAGTTCCAGAAGGTCGGGCTGACCATCCGGGGGTAGTTCCCGGCTGGTTCCGCCTGCTTGTTGCGCCGAGCCCCGCTCGGGTCCCGTGAGGGGCTCGGCGGGGCTCTTCGCGTTCGGTGGGAGGCGCTGACCCGTGCGGGTGAGGCTCGGGTCGCCCCCTAACCGGAAGTGGATCACCCCGAGATCCGTAGGCTTGTGCCCCGTGATCGATGACCTCTTCTCCGGAACGGCCGATGACCAGCGGGAATCCGAGCCCGCGCGCAGACCGCCGTTCGCCCGCAGGCGTCACGTCCTGGTCGTCCTCGCCGCGGTCCTGGTGCTCGTCGTGCTGCTGGTCGTCGTCGGGTCCTTCCTGGTGGGGGACCTGAGCGGGTACAGCGCCACCACCCTGCGCTTCTGGACCGACTAGACCGCTCGCTGGAGCGGGCGGGAGCGGGCAGGAGAGGGCAGGAGAGGGCGGGAGAGGGAGCGGGCAAGAGCGAGAGCGGTGGGTGAGAGCGGCGGCCCCGTGGCCCGAAGTCGCGGGGTCCGCTGAACCGGTTGAGCACTGGGCGTTACCCGGAGTCGCACGTACTGTCGGCCCATGGCGGAACCCGGTGGGGGCGTCGACCACGACGTCGTGGTGGTGGGGTCGGGGTTCGGCGGCAGCGTCGCGGCGCTGCGGCTGACCGAGAAGGGGTACCGGGTCGCGGTCGTCGAGGCCGGGCGGAGGTTCGCCGACGACGAGTTCGCCGAGACCTCGTGGGATTTGAGGCGGTACCTGTGGGCGCCCGCGCTGGGGTGTTATGGAATCCAGCGGGTGCACGTCCTGCGGGACGTGGTGGTGCTGGCGGGAGCCGGGGTCGGCGGTGGGTCGCTGGTGTACGCGAACACGCTGTACCGGCCGCCCAGCGCGTTCTTCCTGGACCGGCAGTGGGCGCACATCACCGACTGGGAGTCGGAGCTCGCCCCGCACTACGACCAGGCCGGCCGGGTGCTGGGGGTGGTGACCAACCCCGACCGCACGCCGAGCGACGTGGTGCTGGAGCGGGTCGCCGAGCGGATGGGGGTCGGGGGCAGCTACCGGCCGACGCCGGTGGGGGTGCACTTCGGGCGGCCGGGGGAGGTCGTCGACGACCCGTACTTCGGTGGGGCGGGACCTTCGCGGGCCGGGTGCACGCGGTGCGGGGCCTGCATGACCGGGTGCCGGGTGGGGGCCAAGAACACGCTGGTCAAGAACTACTTGCACCTGGCGGAGTCGGCGGGTGCGCGGGTGCTGCCGATGAGCACTGCGACCGAGGTCCGGCCGCGGGGGGACGGGACCTGGGCGGTGCGGATCAGGCGCACGGGCGGGCCGCGGTCGGCGGAGCGGGTGCTGACGGCGCGGCAGGTTGTGCTCGCGGCGGGGACCTGGGGGACCCAGCGGCTGCTGCACCGGATGCGGGACGAGGGGGTCCTGCCGGGGTTGTCGCCGTGGGTGGGGGAGCTGACCAGGACTATCTCGGCGGCGATCACGGGGGCCGGAAGGTTCCGGGTCGACCCGCAACGGGACTTCAGCACCGGGGTGGCGATCACGTCCTCGATGCACCCGGACGCGGACACGCACGTGGAGGCGGTGCGGTTCGGGCGGGGGAGCAACCTGATGGGGCTGTTGCAGACCCTGGCGACCGACGGGGCGAGTGCGACGCCCCGGTTCGCGCAGTTCCTGGCCGCGGTGGCGCGCGACCCGGTGCGGGCGGCGAGGTTGCTGTCCGTGCGGAGGTGGAGCGAGCGGACGGTGATCCTGCTGGTCATGCAGAGCCTGGACAACTCGTTGACCACGTTCGGGAAGCGCGGGTTCCTCGGGCGGTGGAAGCTCGGGAGCAGGCAGGGGCACGGCGCGCCCAACCCGTCGTACATCGCGGCCGGGGCGCGGGCCAGCGAGCTGGCCGCCGAGGAGATCGGCGGGATCGCGGGCGGGTCGATCGGGGAGCTGGTCGACGTGCCGATGACGGCGCACTTCCTGGGCGGGTGCGCGATCGGGGAGGACTGGGGGAGTGGGGTGGTGGACCCGTATCTGCGGGTGCACGGGTATCCGGGGTTGTCGGTGGTGGACGGGGCCGCGGTGTCGGCGAACCTCGGGGTCAACCCGTCGTTGACGATCGCGGCTCAGGCGGAGCGGGCGTTCTCGCTGTGGCCGAACGCGGGGGAGAGGGATACCCGGCCTGCGCAGGGGGAGCGGTATCGGAGGGTGCGGGCGGTGCGGCCCAAGGCGCCGGTGGTGCCGGAGGGGGCGGTGGGGGCGTTGAGGGCGTTGCGGTGAAGGGCAAGATCAAGAGCTGAAGAGCCACAAGCACGCCTCGCCGGCGGGGCAGACCTCCAAAAAAGAGGGGACAGGGCTCTGCCGGCCGGTGACCGTTGGTCCTGTGGTCCCGTTTACCACTGCGGTGGTCCGGGTCCCTCTTTCCCGTGTGGCCTCCTTTCAGGCAAGCACGCTCGTCAAGACGCCGTTTGACACCCCGGTCTTCCGGACAGTGCGGCGGCATCTTGACGAGCGTGCTCGGGCTTCGCCAGGCCAAACGGGAAAGAGGGACG
>NZ_JBQGCX010001491.1:0-2868 GCF_052038725.1 Actinosynnema sp. | reverse complement strand
CGGCGCTGCCGCCGGACGGGGCGGCCTCGGTCTCGGGCTCGGGGTCGGACTGCGGCTCGGGCTGGGCCTCCTCGGCCGGGGCGGCCGGGGCGGGGGTCGAGTCCGCCGGAGCGGAGTCCTCGGAACCGTCGCCGATCACCGCCAGCTCGGCGCCGACCTCGACGGTCTCGTCCTCCTGGGCGACGATCTTCTGCAGGACGCCCGCGGCGGGCGAGGGGATCTCGGTGTCGACCTTGTCGGTCGAGACCTCCAGCAACGGCTCGTCGACCTCGACCCGGTCGCCCTCCTGCTTCAACCAGCGGGTGACCGTGCCCTCGGTGACGCTTTCACCGAGTGCGGGCATCGGAACGGAGATGGCCATCGTTCGCTGACTCCTCGTGCGTTAAGTCGTTCGGCTGACTGGGGTGCGGCGGTCAGCCGTGCACGTGCAGCGGCTTGCCGGCCAGGGCGAGGAAGGCCTCGCCGAGGGCTTCCGTCTGGGTCGGGTGGGCGTGGATCAGGGGAGCCACGTCCTCCGGGTATGCCTCCCAACCGTAGATCAGCTGGGCCTCGCCGATCAGCTCGCCGACCCGCTCGCCGACCATCGTGACGCCCACGACGGGACCCTCGGGCGCCTTGACCAGCTTGATGCCGCCCGCGGTCTTCAGGATCTGGCTCTTGCCGTTGCCCGCAAGGTCGTAGACGAAGGTCTCGACCGAGCCGTACTTCTCCTTGGCTGCCGCCTCGGAGAGGCCGACGGAGGCGACCTCGGGCTTGCAGTAGGTGACGCGCGGGATCCCCGCCTCGTCGATCACCTTGGGGTTCTGCCCCGCGATCTCCTCGGCGACGAAGATGCCCTGCTGGAAGCCCCGGTGGGCCAGCTGCAGGCCACGGACGATGTCGCCGACCGCGTAGACGTTCGGGAGGTTGGTGCGCAGGCGCTCGTCGGTGGTGACGAACCCGCGGTCGATCTCGATCCCGGCTTCCTCGTAGCCGTGGCCCGCGCTGTTCGGGCCCCGGCCGACGGCCACCAGGAGCAGGTCGGCGTCCAGCACGTCGCCGTTCTCCAGCGACACCGACACCCCGGTGTCGGACTGGGTGGCGCCGGTGAACTTCACGCCGGTCTTGAACTTGATGCCCCGGCGGCGGAACGCGCGCTCCAGCTGCTTCGAGGCGTACTCGTCCTCGGCGGGGACCAGGCGGGGCAGCGCCTCCACGATGGTCACGTCCGCGCCGAAGGAGGCCCACACGCTGGCGAACTCGACGCCGATGACGCCGCCGCCGAGCACGACGACCTTCTCCGGGACGTGGTCCAGGTTCAGCGCCTGGTCGCTGGTGATGACCCGGCCGCCGATCTCCAGGCCGGGCAGGCTGCGCGCGTACGAGCCGGTGGCCAGCACGACGTTCTTGCCGGTGTAGCGGGCGCCGTCGACCTCGACGGAGTTCGGGCCGACGAACGTGCCCGCGCCCTGGACCAGGGTGACCTTGTTGGCCTTCGCCAGGCCCTGCAGGCCCTTGTACAGCCTGCTGATCACCCCGTCCTTGTACGAGTTGACCCCGGCCATGTCGATGCCCGCGAGGGAGGACTTCACGCCGAACTGCTCGCCCTCGCGGGCGTTGTCCGCGACCTCGGCCGAGTGCAGCAGCGCCTTGGTGGGGATGCAGCCTCGGTGCAGGCAGGTGCCGCCCAGCTTGTCCTTCTCGACCAGGATGACGGACAGGCCCAACTCCGCCGCGCGGAACGCGCAGGCGTAGCCGCCCGATCCGCCACCGAGGATCACCAGGTCGGCGGAGGTGTCGGTCACGGATTTCTCCCTAGGAGAGCTTGATGCCTTACTCCGCGCGGGTGCGCGCGGGTGGTTGCCATCTTGTCACTACACCGGTGGGCGCGGCGACGCGGTGTCCTCTTCGGAGGATTTGGCCCGGCTTTCACACCCCGGCCGGCACCATGTCCGGCAACAGTGGCCTTGGGAGGTTCGCAGGTGGGCCTTTTCGATCGTTTCCGCAGGAAGAGCCGTCCCGGTGTGCTCCGCGCGCCGACCTCCGCCGACACCGGCCACCTGGAGCGCTGGGCGGCCGAGCGGCGCGGGGTCGAGGCCTACGTGGAGCCCAGGACGACCGTGACGGAGACCACTGTCGTCCTCGTGGCGCACGACGGCGAGTGGACCAGGCGGCGCATCGACGGCGAGGAGGGCGCGAAGCGGTTCGCGCGCAAGCTCGGGATGCCGATCTACGACGCCGGGATCGTGGGCTACCCCAAGCGGATGCGCGAGTACAGCCGTCGGAAGTCCGCCGGGGAGATCTGACCGGAGCAGGCCGTTCGGCCGCGCGGACTGTCGGGAAGATCACCCCTTCGGGAGCCTCCGGGGGTGGGCGGAAGCGTCGCGCGCGTGCGTAGTACTGCTGTGCACATGATCAACTCCCTGTCCCCTGACCCTCTGATCGGAACGCGTCCCGGAGGCGCGCGGTGAAGCTCGCGGTGCTCGGCGCGAGCGGCCGGACCGGCGCGCTCGTCGCCCACCTGGCGCGCGGGCGCGGCCACCACGTCACCGGTGTCGTGCGCACCGGCAACGGCCGCGACCACGTGGCCGACCCGCTCGACCCCGAGGCCCTCGCGCCCGCGTTCGCCGGTGCGGACGCCGTGGTCAGCGCCATCGGGCCGCGCTCGGCCCGCAAGCCCACCAGCGTGCTCGTCGACAGCGCCACCAGCGCGATCGCCGCCATGCGGCTCGCCGGGGTGCGCAGGCTGCTCGTGGTCAGCAGCAGCGCCACCACCGAGTCCGGCGACACCCCGATGGTCGCCGCGCTGGTCACACCCCTGCTGCGCTCGGTGTTCCGGCACGCCTGGGCGGACGTCTCGGCGATGGAGCCGGTCGTGCGCGCCAGGGC
>NZ_JBQGCX010001490.1:0-5975 GCF_052038725.1 Actinosynnema sp. | reverse complement strand
GGTCCGCCTCCCCTCCCCCGGACTTCCCCGGCCCGCCCCACCACCGGGAAACCGGTAGTGCCGGGCCCACGAGCCCGAGGAAGGACCTGACTTCCCATGGCCGCTGTAGACGGACTCGTCACCGGTCTGGACACCACCTCGATCATCTCGCAGCTGATGCAGATCGAGGCGGCGCCCAAGACCCGGTTGCAGAGCCAGGTCAGCGCGCAGCAGAAGGTGCAGACCGCCTACCAGGCGCTCAACGCCCGGATGCTCGCGGTCAAGAGCGCCGCGGAGGCGCTGAGCGGCGACTCCACGTGGCAGGCCCTCAAGGCCTCCAGCTCCAGCGACGCCGCGGTGGCCACGGCCACCGGCAACTCGGCGGTCGCGGGCAGCATCACCTTCAGCATCACCTCGCTGGCCAAGGCGCACGTCGCCACGGCGCAGGTGCCCGAGTCCGGCGGCGCGACCAAGGGCTCCGGCCTGGAGCTCACGGTCGGCGGCAAGACCACGCACGTGGACGTCACCGACGACACTGCGGCGGGTGTCGCCGAGGCGGTCAACAAGGCCGGGCTCGGCGTCCGGGCCACGGTCATCACGACCACGACCGGCCAGCGGGTGCAGTTCTCCTCCGCCAAGACGGGCGCCGAGCAGGCGTTCACCGTCGCGGGCATGGCCAACGACCCGACCGTGCTGTCCCAGGGCAGCGACGCGACGATCACCGTCGGCGACCCGGCCACCACCGGGTACAAGCTCACCAGCGCGGACAACAACTTCACCTCGGTGCTGCCGGGCGTGACCGTGCGGGCCACGAAGGTGCAGAACGACGTCACCGTCACCAGCACCGTGGACAGCTCCGGCATCGGCGACAAGGTCGCAGCGCTGGTCAACGCGGTCAACTCCGCGATCAGCACGGCCAAGGGCTACGACACGTACGACGCGGCCAGCAAGACCGCGGGCCCGCTGAACGGGGACACCCTCGCGCGCGGCATCCGCAGCAGCCTGCTGACCACGGTCTCCGGCGGCGGCACCTCCTTCGGCACGATGAGCGCCTTCGGCGTCGCGCTCGGCACCAACGGGCAGCTGACGTTCGACAAGGCCAAGTTCGTCGCGGCCTTCGAGGCCGACCCGGAGAAGGTGCGCACGGCCGTCACGGACGGGCTGGTCAAGCCGTACAAGAAGATCGGCGAGGACACCTCGAACTCGACCACGGGCTCGCTGACGGTCGCCGTGCAGGGCGGGGACACCACCCTGCGCAGGCTGAACACGGCGATCTCCGAGTGGGACACGAAGCTGGCGTCCAAGAAGGTCTCGCTGCAGAAGTACTACTCCACGCTGGAAACGTCCATGAGCAAGTTGAACCAGCAGGCTTCCTGGCTCTCGGGCCAGTTGGCTGGCCTGTCGAGCTGAGGGTGAGATGCGGAACACGTCCCTGCGGGACAGGTACCTGGACGACTCGGTGAGCACCGCTTCACCAGGGCACCTGCTCGTCATGCTGTACGACCGGTTGTGCCTGGACCTCGGGCGCGGCGCCACCGCGATGCGGGCGGGCGACCGGGCCGGGGCCTCCGAGCTGGTCGTGCACGCGCAGGACATCCTGCTCGAACTGCGCGGCTCGCTCCAGCAGGGGGTGTGGGAGGGCAGCGGTCAGCTGTCCGACCTGTACAGCTTCCTGATCTCCGAGCTGATCCGGGCCAACACCGGCCAGGACCCCGACAAGGTGCAGGCGTGCCTCGTGGTGGTCGAACCGCTGCGGGACGCCTGGCGCGAGGCGGTGCACGGCATCCCCGCCCCGGACGCGGCGCGCGCCGGATGACCGGCCGCGACCCCTCCGGCTGGCTCGTCGCATGGAGCGCGGCGCTGGACCGGCTGGAGGAGGACGTCGCGGAGGCGGAGGCGCTGCTGAGGGACGAGCGCAGGATGCGCGAGCTCCCCCCGGCGACCCCGTGGAGCCCCCCGGAGGGGCTGGGGCCGCTGCCGATCGAGCTGCGGCCCAGGGCCGACGAGGTCCTGAACCGGCAGCTGGTGGTGGCCTCGAAGATGGCGCGGGCGCTGAGCGGGACCGCCCGCCACGCCGCGGTGCTGGACCGGGTCGAGAGCGGCAGCATGGGCGCCCCCCGGCCGGCGTACGTGGACTGCGCGCTGTGAGCCCCACGACCGGGTGACACCGGGAGCGGGCCAGCGCGGTGAGACGGTGCGAGAGACGAAGACTTCGCTACGGCGGCACCCCGGCCGCCTGTGCGAAAACCCTGCGCGGGAGCGGAGCCGTCCTGCGACCGCGCAGACCCGATAAGCCCCCGTCAGCGGCCTCCTCGCCCGCTGACGGGGGCTTTCGGCCGTTCCGGGGGCCCTTGAGGCGCTCCAGGGGCTTCTCAGGCGTCCAGGACGCCTCTCGGGCCTTAGGGGCGCCGAGGCGGATTTCGGCCGCCTGCGAGCTTTTCAGGGGCCCTTTTCGCGCAACCGAAGAGCACCTGTCCGGCGATCGCGCGGCAACCGCGCCCCGGTTGACTTGTGCTCGACGGCTTCCGGGGAATCGCCCGTCAGGTGCTTTCCACCCGGCACGTTCACCCTTTCGAATTAATACCTGTGAACGCGCTGTGACCTGCGGAATTTCTCCCGGAAAAGTTCACGGTCGGCCCTCACCCGCCGATCACAGCAACTAGAGCACGGATTGCTCGCATCTCCACCGCCACGGATCGGCACCCTCCAGCTACGGCATAGGGAGCACGAGCCGTGTTCGACGACCTCGCGACGACGAGCGTGCGTGCCGCGTTGACCGGTCTGGCGATGCGCCAGCGAGTGTCCGCGAACAACATCGCCAACGTCCAGACGCCAGGGTTCATCGCCAGCAAGGTCAACTTCGAGGAGTCGCTGGGCGAGGCGGTGCGGTCCGGTGAGGGCTCCGCCGCGGTCCGCGGGACCAGGCCGGTCATCAGCGACAGCGTCAACGCCGCCCGCCAGGACGGCAACAACGTCAACATCGACGAGGAGACGGTCTCCGCCACGGACACCAACCTCCGCTACCAGCTGATGCTCCGGGCGCTGGACAACAAGTACAGCGGTTTCTCGGCCGTCCTGAAGGCGGTCTGAGATGGCCCTCTTCGACAGCATCGGCATCGCCGAGACCGGGGTCTCGGTGCACCGCAAGTGGCTGGACGCGGTCGCGGACAACATCGCGAACGTCAACAACGCCACCTCCACCGCCGGTCCCGCGTTCCAGGCCCGCTACGTCGTGGCCCGCTCGCGGGGCGAGGACGGCGGCGTGGTCGTGGGCGAGGTGCTCTCCGGCGACGCCGAGGGCAAGATCGTCTACGAGCCCACGAACCCGCTGGCCGACGCCAACGGCAACGTCCGCTACCCGGACATCGACCTGGGCGAGCAGATGGGCCACCTGATCATGGCCCAGCGCGGCTACCAGGCGAACCTCGCGGTGGTCGACCGGGCCAAGACGGCCTACGAGGCGGCGCTGCAGCTGGGTCGTGGCGCGTGACCGCCCCGATCGCCGCGATCGGCGGCTCCCCCACTCCCCCCGCGGTCGTCGCGCCCATCTCGGCGACCGGCGCGGACCCGGCGACGGCTGCCGGCTCCGCGAGCGGGTCGCTGTTCTCCGGGGTGCTCGACGGCATCCAGCAGGCCCAGGCCAAGTCGGACTCGCTGGCCGTGCAGGCCGCGACCGGGACGCTCAACGACGTCCACGACTACCTGGCGGCCAGCACTGAGGCCGGCCTGCGGGTGCAGATGACCGTCGCGATCCGCAACAAGGCCGTCGAGGCCTTCAACGAGATCATGAGGTTGCAGGCATGAACCTGGACCGGATCAAGGCGAGCGCCCAGGGCGTGCTCTCCGGTTTCAAGGCGTTCACGGCGGGCCAGAAGGTCGTGGCGGGGGCGACGGTGCTGGCCGTGGTCGGCGCCATCGCGTTCTACTTCCTCTGGGCCTCCAAGCCGACGTACGCCCCCCTCTACACGAGCCTGGCCTCGAAGGACGCCAGCGCGATCGTCGACCAGCTCACGGCCGCCGGGGTGACCTACGAGCTGACCGACGGCGGTCAGACGATCATGGTGCCGCAGGACCAGGTGTACCCGATGCGGTTGAAGATGAGCGCGGCGAACCTGCCGTCGCAGTCGGACACCGGCTACGCGCTGCTGGACCAGCAGGGCGTCACCACCTCGGAGTTCATGCAGCAGGTCGGCTACCAGCGCGCCATGGAGGGCGAGCTGTCGAGCACGATCAAGGCGATCGACGGGGTGACCTCGGCGAGCGTGCACCTGGCGATCCCGCAGAAGGACGTGTTCGCCGACAGCGACTCGAAGCCGACGGCGGCCGTGCTGGTGGGGACCGGCGCGGGCAAGTCGCTCTCGCAGGCCCAGGTGCAGACCATCACGCACCTGGTGTCCTCCAGCGTCGAGGGCATGAGCGCGGACGGCGTCACCGTGGCGGGCACCGACGGCAAGGTGCTGTCCACCGGCGGCGCGGACGGCGCGTCGGCCTCGGCGAACGGGGACCGGGACGACCAGACCAAGGCGTTCGAGCAGCGGCTGAGCACCTCGCTGCAGCAGATGCTCTCGCAGGTCGTCGGCCAGGACCACGCGGTGGTGCAGGTGACCGCGGACCTGGACTACGACCAGACCGAGACCAAGAGCCAGACCTACACCAGCGGTGACGGCACCGCGCCGCTGTCCGAGTCGTCCACGACGGAGAGCTACACCGGCGACGGCGGGCAGAACGCGGCGGGCGGGGTGCTCGGCTCCACGAACGGCACCCTGAACGGGCTGGAGGGCAACACCACGAACGGCACCGGCGGCTCGGGGAACGGCACGTACAACCAGGAGAAGTCGACCAGGAACAACGCGGTGAACTCGGTCATCGAGACCCGCCAGTCGGCTCCCGGCAAGGTGCGCAAGCTGGGCGTGGCGGTGCTGCTGGACCAGAAGACGGCGGGCGCCGTGGACATGGCCGAGGTGGAGAAGATCGCCTCCTCGGCCGTGGCGCTGGACACCGCGCGCGGGGACACGCTGGCGGTCAGCTCCATGCCGTTCGACACCAGCGCCGCGCAGCAGGGCGAGGCCGCTGCCGCCGCCCAGCAGGCGCAGGCGCAGCAGGACGAGCTGATGAACACGATCAAGACCGGGGTCGCGGGCCTGGGCGTGCTGGCGCTGCTGGTCATGACCATGATCGCCACCCGGCGCAGGCGCAAGCGCGCCGCCGCGGCGGCCGAGGCCGAGCTGGCCAAGCTCGACGAGCTCAAGGCCCAGCTGGAGCGCACCAGGACCAGCGAGATCGAGGCGGCCATCGCCGAGAAGCAGGCGCTGGTCGCGGGCAACGACCGCCCGCAGCTGAGCGGCCCCAAGCGCCCCGAGGTCGACCCGCTGGTGGTCGCCGAGCAGGAGAAGCGGATGGACGAGATCCAGTCGCTCGTCGACGAACAGCCCGAGGAAGTCGCGCGACTGCTGCGCGGCTGGCTCGCCGTGAAGGGATGACATGGCGCCGCACGACAACATGACCGGCCTGCGCAAGGCGGCCGTGCTGCTGCTCCGCCTCGGCAAGGCCAACTCCACGAAGGTCTTGTCGCTGCTCCAGGAGAACGAGGTCGAGCAGCTCTCCAGCGAGATCGTCCGGCTCGACTCGGTCAGCCACGAGGCCACCCAGTCGGTCACCGACGAGTTCTACGAGATGGCCACCGCGCGCAAGTACGTCGCGCACGGCGGCATGGACTACGCGCGGGACCTGCTGGTCAGCACGCTGGGCTACGACCGCGCGGACGAGATCGTGCACCGGATCGGCGCGCTGCTGCTGGACGTGCCGTTCAGCTTCCTGCAGCGGGCCGACCCCCGGCAGGTGCTCTCGTTCCTGCAGGACGAGCACCCGCAGACCATCGCGCTGGTGCTGGCGCACGTGCCCTCCGGGCAGGCGTCGCAGGTGCTGGCGGGTCTGGCGCCGGAGAAGCAGGCCGAGGTCGCGCACCGGATCGCCACGATGGAGCAGACCTCCCCCGA
>NZ_JBQGCX010001489.1:0-3133 GCF_052038725.1 Actinosynnema sp. | reverse complement strand
CCGGCGTCGCCGAGCAGGAACTCCCGCAGCGCCCTGACCCCGTCCAGGTCCAGGTCGCCGCCCAGGTGCAGCACCTGCACCGCGTCCCGGAACTCCTCGCCCGCCGTGCAGCGGACCCCCACGACCGGCCCGCGCACCCGCCGCCGGGGCGCGGGAACGCCGGGGCCGTCGCCCTCGGGGACCACGAACTCCACGACGGTCCCCTCCGGCCCCCTGGTGAACACCGCGTCGCGCCCCACCGTCTGGATCAGCTGCACCCCGCGCCCCCGGTGCCCCTTGTCCTCGGGCTCGGGCCGCCACCGCCCCCAGTCGCACACCCGGACCCGGACCCCGCCGTCCCCGATCCGCTCGACCCGGTACTCGAACTCGCCCGGCCCGTCCGGGTAGGCGTGGTCGACCGCGTTCGCCGCCGCCTCGCCCAGCGCGAGCTGCAGGTCGCACAGCAGGTCGTCGGACAGCCCGGCCCGGCCCGCCCACTCCGCGACCCGCCGCCGCATCCCGGACAGCTCGGGGGCCTCGGCCGCGACCCGCCGCCGCAGCGGCTCCGGGATCTTCCGCACCACCACCAGCGCCACGTCGTCGTCCTGCCCGCCGTCGAGCAGCGCGGACGTGATCCGGTCGGCCAGCTCGTCCGGCCCCAGCTCGTGCTCGTCCCGCACCAGCCGCAGCAGCGCGTCCAGCCCGGCGTCGATCAGCGCCCCGCGCCGCTCCACCAGCCCGTCCGTGTACAGCACCACGGTGCCCCCGGCGGGCAGCACCACCTGCGAGTCCCGGTAGGCCGCGCGGCCGGGGACCCCCAGCACCGTCCCGGTCCCGATGGGCAGGAACCGCGACCGCTCGGGCTCCACCAGCAGCGGCGGCGGGTGCCCGGCGCTCGCCCAGCGCAGCTCCCCGGTGCTCCAGTCCAGCGTCAGGCAGGCGCAGGTGCTGCCGGGGGCCCCGCGCGTGCGCAGCGCGAACGCGTCCAGCCGCTCCAGCGCCGCTGCGGGCGAGTGCCCGTCCAGCAGGTACCCGGCCAGCGCGCTGCGCAGCTGCCCCATCACGGCGGCGGCCTGCGGGCCCTTCCCGACCACGTCGCCCACCGACAGCGCCACGGTCGTCTCCCCGACCGGCAGCACCTCGTACCAGTCGCCGCCGATCTGGGTGTGCGCCGAGGCGGGCAGGTAGCGCGCGGCGGCGGCCAGGCGGGGCAGGGCGGGCAGCTCGCGCGGCAGCAGGCTGCGCTGCAGCGCCTCCGCGATCTCGTGCTCCCGGTGCCGCAGCGCCTCCCGCTCCGCCTCGGCCCGCTGCCGCTCGGTGATGTCCCGCCCGATGGCCTGCAACCCGGTCGGCGTGGCCTGGATGCTCAGCTCCAGCGCGACCGCGCCGCCGTCGGCGCGCCGCACCTGCCACACCTCGGTCACCACGTCGGGGGCGCCCTCGTCGCCCAGCAGCGCCGCCAGCCGCTCCCCGCGCTCCGAGCCGAGCAGCGCCGCCACCGGCTTGCCCAGCAGGTCCTCGCGGGCGTGCCCGAGCAGCGCGCACGCCGCCGGGTTGACCTCCACGAACCGCAGGTCCCGGTCCAGCACCCAGATCCCGTCGGTGGCCCGCTCCACCAGCTGCCGGAAGCGGCGCTCGCTCTCCCGCAGCGCCCGGTCGGCGTGCGTGCGCTGCACCGACTCCCAGCACCGGTTGACCACCACCGACACCAGCTCCACCTCGGCGGGCGCCCACCGCCTCGGCGTGGCCTGGTGGGCGGCCATCGCCGCGGCGAACCGGCCGCCGCGCAGCAGCGGCAGGCAGATCACCGCCCGGATGCCGGTGCGCCGGTAGACGAGGCGGTCCTCGGCGGTCAACCTCGGGTCGTCCTCGCTGTCGTGCACCACCCACGGCTCGCCCGCGCGCATCGCCAGCAGCGCGTCCCTCCCGAACGAGGACATGGCGAACCGGCCGGTCAGCGGCGGCAGCCCGGTGGCGTGGTCGCCGCTCATCGTGAAGTGGTCCTGGTCGGACTCGGCCTCGGCGTACGCGCACCGGTCGGCGGCCAGGTGCTCGCCGAGCAGCCTGGTCGCGGCGGTCATCACCTCACCCGCGTCCTCCAGGCGCTGCAGCTGCGCCTCCAGGCCTGCCAGGAACCGGCGGCGCTCCTCGGCGGCCCGGCCGGGGGAGGTGTCCACGAGCACGCCGTGCAGCGCGGTCGGCTCGCCGCGCTCGTCGCGGGCCACCCGGACCAGGTCGCGCAGCCACACCACGCGCCCGTCGGCGGCGACGGCGCGGTAGTCCAGCTCGTAGTCCGAGAGCCCCTCCACGTCGCGGTCGGCGATCGCGGCCCGGTCGTCGGGGTGCACGACGGACTCCCAGAAGCCGGGCTCGCCCAGCCAGCGCTCCACCGGGTAGCCGAGCAGCCGCTCGGCGTGCCGCGACACGAAGGTGTAGCGCCCGGTGGTCGCGTCGGCGGCCCAGACGACCACCGAGAGGGCGTCCACGAGCCCGCGCAGGTGCTCGCCGGGGACCTCCCCCCGCGCCTCGGAGGGGGCAAAATTTGTGTCAGGCGTTGTGTGGATTCTCACGTCGGCGGCAGGTGTGTCGCCACCGGTGCCCGCACCCGCCGCCAGAGGGGTCGCCACCAGCGCGTACCCCTCGCCGAGGGCGACGCAGACCACCCGGACCGGGACGCCCGCGAGCTCGCCGACACCGGACCACGACCCCTCCTCGGCCGCGCCGTCCACGGCCTCCCGCAGGCTCTCCGGGAGGGCCCCAAGGTCCTCACCTGCGGAGAGGCCGAGCAGGGTGCGGCCTTCGGGCGCCAGTGACAGGAGCGTCCGGTCGACCCCCAGGTGGGCCACCAGGACCGGGGAACTCGCACGGTCTGCGCGGAGATCGAACACCGCCAGAGCGTACCGGGGGCGCCGCGGGGGCCGGGCCGCGCCGGGCCGACCGGGTCCGCTTCGGCCGCCGTCGGCCGTCCGAACGGCCGCGTTCACCCGCACCGGTGAAAAGGGGCGATTGGGCATCAAGGGCGCGAACTGGGAAAATGAATCATCCGATGTTCCTCCGACACGGGAGAACGATGACCTCAGCGACGCGCTCGCGCATCCCGCCCATGCTGTCCTGGACCAACGTGGTGCCGGTCCTCTCCCTCCTGGCGCTGCTG
>NZ_JBQGCX010001488.1:0-8681 GCF_052038725.1 Actinosynnema sp. | reverse complement strand
CGTGGGCTCGCTGCGCTCGCCCCGCAGCCCGCGAAGCGGTGAACCCGGCGGTGCGGTGAACCCGGCGGTGCGGTGAACCCGGCGGTGCGGTGAACCCGGCGGTGCGGTGAGCTCGCTGGTGCGTGGGGCGCTCGTGCGGGGACATGGGCGCCCGGCGGTTTTTCGCCGGGCGCCCGCCGTCAGCCCAGGCAGCCCGGGCCGAGCAGCGCCTTCAGGTCGCCCTTGAGCGACGGGGTCGGGTTGACCCGCAGCGCGTCGTCCAGCTTCAGCAGCGTCTGCCGACTGCTGTTGATCACCAGGTTGAGGTGCACCTCGGTCGTCCCCGGATGTGCCGACAGCACCTCCTTGAGCGAGGTCACCAGCTTCGGGTCGCAGCGCGACGCGTTCAGCTTCAACCTCAGCGCCTGGTTGCCCAGCTCCGCGAGGTCCGGCACCACCAGGTCGTTGGCGATCAGCGAGATGCGGTCGTCCCGCTTCGCGACGCGCGCCTTCACCAGCACGATCGCGTCCTCGACCACGGACATGCCGTGCACCACGTAGCTCTTGGGGAAGAACAGCACCTCGATGCCACCGGCGAGGTCCTCCAGCATCGCCGACGCCCACGGCTCGCCGTTCTTGTTGACCCGCCTGGTCACCGACGCGAGGATGCCGCCGAGCGTGACCTGCGTGCCGTCCGCGACGTCGCCCTCCAGGATGCGGGCGATGGAGGCGTCCGAGTAGGACTCCAGCACCTGCTCGACCCCGTTGAGCGGGTGCCCGGACACGTACAGGCCCAGCATCTCCCGCTCCAGGGTCAGCTGGTGCTTGGACTCCCAGTGCTCCTCGGGGATGCGCACGTCGAAGACGCTGCCGTTGCCGTCGTCCCCGCCGTCGCCGAACAGGTCGAACTGGCCGCGCGCCTCCTCCTTCTTGGTCAGCATGATCGCGTCCACCGCCTCGACGTGCACCATGTGCAGGCCCTTGCGGGGGTGGTTCAGCGAGTCGAAGGCGCCCGCCTTGATCAGCGATTCCACGACCTTCTTGTTGCAGACCGTGGCGTCGACCTTGCGCAGGAAGTCGGAGAAGTCGGTGAAGCGGCCCTTCTCCTTGCGCGCCTTGATGATCGCGTCGACCACGTTCGCGCCGACGTTGCGGATCGCGCCCAGGCCGAACCGGACGTCCTCGCCGACCGCGACGAACTCGCGCTCGGACTCGTTGACGTCCGGCGGGAGCACCGTGATGCCCATCCGGCGGCACTCGGCCAGGTAGATGGCCGACTTGTCCTTGTTGTCGGAGTTCGTGGTGAGCAGCGCGGCCATGAACTCGGCCGGGTAGTTCGCCTTCAGGTACGCGGTCCAGTACGAGACCAGGCCGTACGCGGCCGAGTGCGCCTTGTTGAAGGCGTAGTCGGCGAACGGGACGAGGATCTCCCACAGGGTCTTGATCGCGTCGGCCGGGTAGCCGTTGGCCAGCATCCCCGCCTCGAAGCCCGCGAACTCCTTGTCCAGGATCTCCTTCTTCTTCTTGCCCATCGCGCGGCGCAGCAGGTCCGCCTGGCCGAGCGTGTAGCCCGCCAGCTTCTGCGCGATCGCCATGACCTGCTCCTGGTACACGATCAGGCCGTAGGTCGTGCCGAGGATGTCCTCCAGCGCCTCCGCCAGCGACGGGTGGATCGGCGTGATCTCCTGGAGCTTGTTCTTGCGCAGCGCGTAGTTCGTGTGCGAGTTCGCGCCCATCGGGCCGGGGCGGTAGAGCGCGCCCACGGCCGAGATGTCCTCGAAGTTGTCGGGGCGCATCAGCCGCAGCAGGTCCCGCATGGGCCCGCCGTCCAGCTGGAACACGCCCAGGGTCTCGCCCTTCGACAGGAGCTGGTAGGTCTTCTTGTCGGTCAGCTCCAGCTTGTCGAGGTCGACCGGCTCCTTGCCGTTGATCGCCATGTTCTTGAGCGCGTCGTCGATCGTGGTGAGGTTCGACAGGCCCAGGAAGTCCATCTTCAGCAGGCCGAGCGTCTCGCAGGTCGGGTAGTCGAACTGCGTGATGATCGAGCCGTCCTGCGGGCGCTTCCACACCGGGATGTGGTCCATCAGCGGTTCGGCGGACATGATGACCGCGCAGGCGTGCACGCCCGCGTTGCGGATCAGGCCCTCCAGGCCGCGGCCGGTGTCGATGATCTCCTTGACCTGCGGGTCCGTGTCGTACAGGCCGCGCACCTCGGACGCCTCGGCGTACCGCTTGTGCTGCGGGTCGAAGATGCCCGACAGCGGGATGTCCTTGCCCATCACGGCGGGCGGCATGGCCTTGGAGATCCGGTCGGCGACGGCGTAGCCGGGCTGGCCGTAGAGCACGCGCGCGGAGTCCTTGATGGCCGCCTTCGCCTTGATGGTGCCGAAGGTGATGACCTGGGCGACCTTGTCGTCGCCCCACTTGTCGGTCACGTACCGGATGACGTCGCCGCGCCTGCGCTCGTCGAAGTCGATGTCGATGTCGGGCGGGCTGACGCGGTCCGGGTTCAGGAACCGCTCGAAGATCAGGCCGTGCGCCAGCGGGTCCAGGTCGGTGATGCCCATGGCGTACGCGATGAGCGCGCCCGCGGCGGAGCCACGGCCGGGGCCGACCCGGATGCCGTTCTCCTTGGCCCAGTTGATGAAGTCCGCGACGACCAGGAAGTACGAGGGGAAGCCCATCTGCAGGATGACGCCGATCTCGAACTCCACCTGCTTGGTGTGGACCTCGTCGACGCCGCCGGGGAACCTGCGGCGCATCCCCTCCCACACCTGCTCGCGGAAGTAGTCCGCCTCGGTCATGCCCTCGGGGACGGGGTAGCGCGGCATCAGGTTCTGGAAGGCGAACATGTCGGTCGTGTCGACCTTCTCGGCCACCAGCAGCGTGTTGCGGCAGCCCTCCTGCCACGCGTCCGAGGAGTCGATCGCGTACATCTCCTGCGGGGACTTCAGGTAGTAGCCGGTGCCGTCGAACTTGAACCGGCTCGGGTCCTGCAGGGTCTTGCCGGTCTGCACGCACAGCAGGGCCTCGTGGGCCTCGCGGTCCTCGGCGTACGTGTAGTGCGAGTCGTTGGTGACCACGAACGGGATGTCGAGCTTGCGGGCGATGTCGACCAGCCCGTCGCGGACCCGCCGCTCCAGCTCGATGCCGTGGTCCATCAGCTCGACGAAGAAGTTGTCGGCGCCGTAGATCTCGCGCCACTTGCCCGCGGCCTCGTAGGCCTCCTTCTCGTGGCCCAGGCGCAGCCGGGTCTGCACCTCGCCGGAGGGGCAGCCGGTGGTGGCCATGAGGCCCTTGGAGTGCTCGGCGAGCAGCTCGGCGTCCATGCGCGGCCACTTGCCCAGCTGGCCCTCGGTGGAGGCGCGGCTGGAGCACTTCATCAGGTTGTGCAGGCCCTCGACGGTGCGCGCCCAGATCGTCTGGTGCGTGTAGGCGCCGCTGGCGGACACGTCGTCGGCCTTCTGGCCGGGGTCGCCCCAGGTGACGCGCTTCTTGTTGAACCGGGACTCGGGCGCCATGTACGCCTCGATGCCGATGACCGGCTTGACGCCCGCGGCGGTGGCCTGGCGGAAGAAGTCGTAGGCCCCGTACATGTTGCCGTGGTCGGTGATCGCCGCGGCCGTCATGCCCAGCCGCTCGCACTCGGCGAACATGTCCTTGAGCTTCGCCGCCCCGTCGAGCATCGAGTACTCGGTGTGCACGTGGAGGTGCGCGAACGAGTCGGACACCAAACCCCCTATGAAGATCGGCAGCGGGCCCGGACGACGCGCGGGCGAGACCTCAGCGACTCTATACGCCGGGCGGGTGGCGGGCCGCCCGCCCGCGCCGAACCCGCGAGCGTCACACCGGGCCACCGGCGCAGGTCGCGCCCCGGTCACAGCGGCGGGCCACTCACGCGGTCGCGTCGCCGGGCGGGTAGCGTTCGGGGGTGTGGTCGCCCCTGATCCAGTAGATGTCCGTCTCCTTGCCGTGATCGCGGAGATGGGCCGCGCCGCCGTGCACGAGGTGGCCGCGCGGCTGGGCATGGACCCCAGGGAAGCGGCCATGCGGTTGATCACCCTGTCCGGCAGCGGGCTGCCGCTGCTGGTGGGCGTGGAGTGCGACCCGAACGGCATCCGCAAGGCGCTGACCAACAGCATGGCGTGGGGCAGCTACGCGGGCCCGGCGCAGCAGCCGGGCGCGCACTCCGGCCCGTACGCGCAGCCGGGCTCCGGTCCGCTGCCGCTGCCCGGCTCGGTCCAGGGCACCCCGTCCGGCTCCTACCCCGGTCACCCGGTGGTCGGGCCGCCGAGCCAGCCGTTCCCCGCGCAGCCCGCGCCGTCGGGACCGCTCCCGGTGCAGGAGGCGAGCCCGTGGGGCCCGCCGCAGACGGCCGGGTGGGCGCGCGGCGACCAGCCGCAGCAGGCCGCGCCGAGGACCCGCACCGGCAAGATCGGCAGCGTGCTGGAGACCGAGGGCCTCGAGGGCGCCCGGTTCACGATCCAGCTGGTCGAGGTCGTGGACCCGGCCGACTTCCTGTTCACCGCCGCGGGCTACAAGCTGGCCGACGGCGAGCGGGCCGTCGTGGTGCACACCGAGCTGGCGAACACCGGGAACGTGCCGTTCAACGCGCTGCCCGACATGTACCTGGTGCTGACCACCAGCACCGGCGAGACCGTGGCCAAGGCCCCGGTGTCGCTGTCCTCCCGGCCGCCGCACAAGATCGGCGTGCAGCCGGGTGAGACGGCGGGCGGCCACACCGTGTACGTGCTGCCGGAGAGCACGGTGGTCACGTCGGTGCGCTGGAGCGTGCGGCCCGAGGCCGACCTGAACACGCTCGTCTGGACCGTCGAGGACTGAGCGCGGGCCCCGCGCGGAGGACGTGAGACCGCTCACCCGAGCGGTCGACGAGCTCCACCCGATCGGACAACGCCTGCGGCGATAGCCTCGGTTCGGGCCCGTCCCCACCGTTTCACCTGCTGGTTCCCGCGCTCGACCCGCCCGACCGCCGCGCGGCCGGGCGCACCGGCACGTCTCGACCTGGTGAACTCCCGGAATTCGTGGTCCGTTCCGGGAAGCAGACCGGCTCCCCCGGCGTTGTCCACCGTCGGCGGCGAACCCGCCTGGCGCAGCGCCGTGGGGTCGAAGCCACCTCCTTGGACACCGTCGTCCCGCAGAGCCGCAAAGACGATCGACGACCTATCCGGGGGTTATTGCTGTGCAAGGACGTGGGAAGCTCGTCGCCCTGCTGGGCGTGCTGTGCTGCCTCGGCCCGCTGTCCATCGACGCCTACCTGCCCGCCTTCCCCGACATGGCGAAGGAGTTCGGGGCGGGCGAGTCGCAGATCCAGCTGTCGCTGACGACGTTCATCATCGGCCTGTCCGTCGGCCAGCTGCTGATCGGCCCGCTGTCCGACTCGATCGGCAGGCGCAAGCCGCTGCTGTTCGGGATCGGCTCGTACGTGGTGCTGTCGCTGGTGTGCGCGATGGCGCCGAGCGCGGTCGCGCTGGCCGCGTTCCGGCTGCTCCAGGGCCTCGGCGTCGCCGCGGGCTTCGTGGTGGCCATGGCCGTGGCCCGCGACCGGTTCTCCGGGCTGGCGATGGCGAAGTTCATGTCGCTGATCATGCTGGTCAACGGCCTCGGCCCGATGCTCGCGCCGGTGCTGGGCGGGCAGGTGCTGCGCTACGCGTCGTGGCGCGCGACGTTCGTCGTGCTCGCGGTCATCGCGGTGGTGCTGCTGGTGCTGATGGCCGTCGGCCTGAAGGAGACCCTGCCGCCGGAGAAGCGCCGCCCGCTGGACCTGGGCGGCACGCTGCGCGTGTTCGGCGGCCTGCTGACCGACCGGGTGTTCGTCGGCTACGTGCTGGCGTCGGCGTTCGCGCTGGGCGCGATCTTCGGCTACGTGTCCGGCTCGTCGTTCGTGCTGCAGGGCGTGTTCGGCCTGTCCCCGCAGGAGTTCAGCCTGGTATTCGCGCTGAACTCGGGCGGCATCTTCATCGCGGGCGTGATCAACACGGCCCTGACCGGCCGGATCATGCCCAGGGGCCTGCTGCGGATCGGCCTGAGCACGGCGGTGGCGGCCGGGATCGCCCTGGTCGTCGCGGGCCTGGTGGGCGGTGGCCTGGTGACGTTCCTGGTGCCGCTGTTCCTGGTCACGTGCAGCATCGGCCTGCTGATGCCGAACGCGGCGACCCTGGCGATGGCCAGGCACCCGGAGGCGGCGGGCAGCTCGTCGGCGCTGCTGGGCGTGTCGCAGTTCCTGATGGGCGGGCTGATGGCGCCGGTCGTGGGCGCGGGCGGTTCGACCAGCGTGCTGCCGCTGGCGCTGGTCATGGCGGCCTGCACGGCGCTGGCGCTGACCTCGTTCCTGGTGCTGACCAGGGGCGACAAGGGCATCACGAAGGACGAGCCCGAGGTCGTCGAGGCCGAGCAGAGCCCGGCCGCTTCGGCGGTCTAGCACTGCGGAACGCGAAAGGGGGGCGCCCACCGGTCTCGGTGGGCGCCCCCCTTCGCGTCGCAGGCCGGCTCGCGCCGGTCAGCTCACGCAGCGCGCGCCGGTCAGCTCGCGCAGCTCAGCTCAGCTCTCGGAGCGCAGCAGCTTGAGCGCGTGGGCGAGGTCGTCCGGGTACTCGCTGGTGAACTCGACCCACTCCCCGTCGGCGGGGTGGTGGAAGCCCAGCGTGCGGGCGTGCAGCCACTGCCGGGACATGCCCAGCCGCTTGGCGAGCACCGGGTCGGCGGTGTAGGTCAGGTCGCCCACGCACGGGTGCTTGAGCGCGGAGAAGTGCACCCGGATCTGGTGGGTGCGCCCGGTCTCCAGGTGCACGTCCAGCAGCGACGCGGCGCGGAACGCCTCCACGACCTCGTAGTGCGTGATGCTGGGCTTGCCGCCTGCCATGACCGCGAACTTGTAGTCGTGCTTGGGGTGCCGGTCGATGGGCGCGTCGATGGTGCCCTTGGTCGGGTCCGGGTGGCCCTGCACCAGCGCGTGGTACAGCTTCTCGACCGTGCGCTCCTTGAACGCCTGCTTGAGCACCGAGTAGGCGTGCTCGCTCTTGGCCACGACCATGACGCCGGTGGTGCCGACGTCGAGCCGGTGCACCACGCCCTGCCGCTCGGCCGCGCCGGAGGTGGACACGCGCACGCCCGCGGCGGCCAGGCCGCCGACCACGGTCGGGCCGGTCCAGCCGGGCGAGGGGTGCACGGCCACGCCGACGGGCTTGTCCACGACGATCACGTCGTCGTCCTCGTGCAAGATGATCATGCCCTCGACCGGCACGGCCTGCACCTGCACGGGCCGCTCGGGCTCGGGTAGGGTCAGCTCCAGCCAGGAGCCCGCCACCAGGCGGTCCGACTTGCCCGCGACGCGGCCGTCGAGCACGACGTCGCCGCTCTCGGCCAGCGCGGCGATGACCGTTCGGGAGAGCCCGAGGAGCTTGGCGAGACCCGCGTCGACGCGCATCCCGTCGAGGCCGTCGGGGACGGGGAGGGTCCGGTAGTCGCCGCTCACGCCTGTTCCTGCTTCCCGCCGTCGGCGGTCTCGCCTGCGGTCTGGTTCTCGGTGGTCTTGGGGGTGGTGCCCGCCGCGGTGGCGCCCGCAGTGGTGGTGCCCGCCGCGGTGGCGGTCTTGCCGGAGGGCTTCTTCTCGAAGCGGGTGCCGTCGTAGTCGCGCTGGAGCAGCGACATCAGCACGATCACGCCGCCGCCGACGCAGATGGCCGAGTCGGCCAGGTTGAACACGGGGAAGAAGCCGCCCCACGGGTCCAGCACGGACAGGAAGTCCACGACGTGGCCGCGCAGCGGGCCGGGCGAGCGGAAGACCCGGTCGGCCAGGTTGCCGAGCGCGCCGCCCAGCACCAGGCCGAGGCCGATGGCCCAGCCGACCGAGCGGAGCTTGCGGGCGATCCACAGGATGAACCCGACGACGCCGAACGCGATGATCGCCAGGACGATCGTCCAGCCCTCGGCCATGCCGAACGCGGCTCCGGGGTTGCGGATCAGCGGCAGGTAGAGCAGCCCGCCGAACAGCTCGACCGGCTGCCTGCCCTCCAGCTCGGCGACCGCGATCACCTTGGTGGCGATGTCCAGTGCCAGCACGACGGCGGCGATCACGCCGAGCAGCACGACCCGCCGCTGGGGCTGGGGCTCCGGCGCGGGCGAGGCGACCTCGTCGGGGGCGTCGGGTTCGGTGTTGGGGTCCGTGCTCACCCGGCCATTGTCCAGCATCGCGCGGCGAGGGGGCCGGTCAGGCCGGTGCGGGGGCCGGTCAGGCCAGGAAGGGCGGCAGGGCGCGGTCGTCCTCGGCGGGCTCCCAGCGGCCGTCGCGCTGGGTGTAGGCGACCTTGGGGCCCTCGGTGACGAGGGAGCGCAGCGCGGCGACGAGGCGGTCCACGTGCGCCTCGGTGGAGCCCAGGCCCAGGGAGGCGCGCAGGGCGCGCTCGCCGCCGGTGAGGCGGTGCACGGCGACGTGGGCGCAGAACGCGCCGTCGCGCACGCCGATGCCGTGCTCGGCGGACAGGGCGGCGGCGAGGTAGCCGGAGTCCTGGCCGGCGACGGTGAAGCTGACCACGCCGACCCGGTCCTGCCCGGAGCCGAACAGGGACAGCTCGCGCACGCCCGGCACGGTCGCCAGGCCCGCGCGCAGCCGCTCCAGCAGGGCCCGCTCGTGCGCGACGGCCCGCTTCCAGCTGCGGCCGAGGACGTCGCAGGCGACGGCGAGC
>NZ_JBQGCX010001487.1:0-3368 GCF_052038725.1 Actinosynnema sp. | reverse complement strand
GCGACCCCGGTGAAGTCCGCGCGCCGCGCGGGAACCGCGTACTCCGACGTCGCCGCCTCCGGCGAGTCGCCGAGGTAGTGCCGCCACATCAGCGCGCTGTCCGCGACCTTCCACGACGAGGTCTCCGGGTAGCGCCGCATCGACCCGCTCACCAGCCGGTCGTCCAGCGCCGGGTACAGCAGCACCTGGAGCGCCAGCTCCGGCCCACCCCGGTCGCGCGCCATCAGCGCCACCGCCGCGGCCAGCGTCGCGCCCGCGCTGCTGCCGCCCACCGCGATCCGCTCCGGCGCGAACCCCAGCCCGGCCGCCGCGCCCGCCACCCACTCGACCGCCGCGTAGCAGTCCTCGCCCGGCACCGGGAACGGGTGCTCCGGCGGTCGCCGGTAGTCCACCGACACCACCGCGACCCCGGCCGCCGCGAACCCCAGGCAGCGGTGGTGCTCGGAGTCCAGGTCGCCCGCGACGAACGCCCCGCCGTGGAAGTACACCAGCACCCCCGGCGGCGTCGCGGCGGTGGCGGGCCGGTAGACCCGCAGCCCGACGTCCGCACCCGGCACGGGGAACGAGGTGTCGACCACCTCCACCCCGACCGGGTCCGGCGCGCCGCGCAGCAGCGCCCGCGACAGCTTGCAGGCGCGGGCGAAGTTCCGCCGCGCCTTCAGCGGATCGGTGAACGACACGTACGGCTGGGCCCTCGCCGAGTCGACCAGCTCCGGGTCGACCAGCGCGGTCCAGTCGTGCCCGAGCGCGGTCACCCGGCGGTCCTGGCGACCACCCGCGCCATGCCCGCCACGGTCAGGTCCTCCACGACCTCGTCCACGTCCAGCTCGACGTCGAACACGTCCTCGACCTCGGTGATGATGGACAGCAGCAGCAGGGAGTTCCCGCCCAGGCTCAGGAAGTCCGCGTCGTGCGCGACCGGCGACACCTTCAGCGCGCGCTCCCACACCAGCGCGACCCGCTCGGCCGCGGCGTCCTCGGTGATCTTCTGGATGGTCATGGTGAGTGCTCCGTCCCTCTCGCGGCCCGGCGGCGCGGGCCGTTCACGCGTCGAGCGGTTCCAGGGCGGCCGACGTGGCCACCCGCACTGCGTCCCGGTTCACCTTCAGGTTCCGGTTCAGCAGCGGGCTTTCCGGGGTCAGCTCGCCGGGCCGCAGCGCGATGCGGCTGATCCGCCGCCCGGCCCCCAGGCGGGAGCTGACCAGTCCGATGCGGGGGCGCACCGCGTCCCGCGCGGCCTCCCGGTCGCCGTCGTACCAGACGGCGGCGGCGTACCCGTCGCCGTCCGGCGCCGGGTACAGCGCGACCCGGTTGACCCCGCCCGCCTTGGCGATGTCGAACTCCAGGTCCTCGATCTGGAGCTTCTCACCGCCGCTGGTGATCACCACGTTCTTCTTGCGCCCCTTGAGGAACAGGTGGCCGTCGACGAACTCGCCGAGGTCGCCGGTCGCGATCGTGCGCGGCCCGCGGAACACCTGCTCGACGTCCTCGGGCTCCTCGCCCTCGTAGCCGACGCACAGGTGCACGTCGTGCGTCACCAGCACCTCGCCGTCCGGGGCGATCCGCACGCTGCCGGGCTGGTTCTCCCGGCCGACCGAGCCGATCCGGTTGTCGCCCGGCAGGTTCCAGGTCAGGTAGCCGATCTCGGTCATGCCGTAGATCTGGTACAGCTCGAAGCCCGCGCGGGCGAAGAACTCCAGCATCTCCGGCCGCACCGGGGCCGACCCGACCAGCATCAGCCGCGCCCGGCCGCCGTAGGAGTCGTGGAACGAGCGGAACACCTCGCGCCGCAGGCGCAGCGCCTCCTCGCGGGGCAGCGAGTCGGCCGGTTCGACGGCCCGGTCCAGCGCCTCGCGCTCGTGCGGCGGCAGCTTCTCGTACCGGCTGTGCGCGAACTCGTAGAAGTTCGGCGGCCCCAGCAGGATCGTCGGCCTCCCCTGCTCCAGCGCGGCCAGGAACCGGGACGCGGTGGTGAGCACGATCCCGCAGGCGTTGCGGATCGCCAGGTAGCACAGGTACCGCTGCTGGAAGGTGGACAGCGGCAGCGCGATCAGCACCCGGTCCTCGGGCGTCATCGGGTACGCCGCGCCCTGCGCCCGCACCAGCGCCTCGACCCCGCGCCACGCCAGCAGCAGGCACTTGACCCGCCCGGCGGTGCCGGAGGAGAACGCCAGCGTGAACACCTCGCGGTCGTCCTCCGGCAGCCGCTTCCCCAGCGGGGCCGGGGGATCGGCGTCCGGGGTGAACCCCGGCAGCTCCAGCAGGTCCTCCAGCGGGGCCACCGCAGGGCCGTCGTCGGCCGAGCGCGCGGCCTTGGCGGCGAACACCGCGACCAGCCCGTAGGTCCGCGCCACCTCGGAGTTGGGGCGGCCCTTGAAGTCCGGCACCGGGATCGCCACCGGGACCGCGCCCAGCTCCAGCAGCGCCAGGTCCAGCACCAGCCACTCGTAGCTGTTGTCCCCGCGCACGCCCACCCGCGCCCTCGGCGCGATCCCGCGCTCCCGCAGGTGCGCCGCGCCCCGCTCGACGTCGCCGAGCACCTCGCTCCACGGCGCGAACCGCGTCCCGCCCCGCTCCACCCGGTGCACCCCGCCGGTGGTGGCCGCGCGCAGCCACTCCAGCACGATCCGGGGATCTTCCCCGCCCATCCGGTGTTCCTCCCCTGAATCCTCGCCGCGCGCCCGCCGCCCCGCGACGACCGCGCTCGGGACCGGCGCCCCCTCGCGCCGCCCCGCCGTGCCCGGCTCCCACCGCCGCGCCCGGTCCTGCTCCCGGACCTCCGCGCCCGAACCGGCCGCCGTGCCCGGTCCAGTCGCCGTGCCCGGTCCAGTCGCTCAGACCGCCGCGCCCGAACCGGCCGTCATGCCCGTTCCAACCGCCGTGCCCGTTCCGACCGCCGTGCCCGTTCCAACCGCTCAGACCGCCGCGCCGCTGCTCCGCTCCGAGCCCTCGGTCGCGCCGCCCGCACCCTCCGCGCCCCGCTCGCCGCGCGGCTTGTGCGCGGCCGTGAACGCCACCGCCGCCAGCAGGCCCGCCACCAGGCAGGAGACCCACAGCAGCGGCGCGCCGCGCCCGTCCACGTACGTGCCCACCGCCGGTCCCAGCGCGAACGCCGTCGACTGCACCGCCGCCAGGTACCCCTGGTACCGCCCGACCCGCCCGCTCGGCGACAGCGACGCCGCGGCGCTCGCCACCACCGGGGAGAACAGGATCTCGCCGATCGTCCAGGTCACCACGCTCGCGATCAGCAGCGCGAACGACGGGAACGACCCGGAGGCCGCGATGCCCACCGCCATCAGCGCCGTGCCCAGCACCAGCGGCAGCCGCCACGGCAGCGTCCGCGTCCACGCGCTCAGCGGCACCTCGAA
>NZ_JBQGCX010001486.1:0-3206 GCF_052038725.1 Actinosynnema sp. | reverse complement strand
CCGCCGGACACCGAGCCGGTGAGCTGGGTGGCGTTGCCGGTGAAGTCCTTGAGCGTCCACGGCCGAAGATGCCCGCCTGGGCGTACCCGTTGAGGCCCCACACGAACGACGCGTCCTGGACGTTCTCGGCGGACTGCGCCTGCGCCGGTGCGGCTGCGAGCACGGACGCCGCGCAGAGCGCGCCGCACAGCCCGAGGACGCGCCACTGGCGACTGGGTCTGGTCATGGTTGAGCAAAGATTAGGTAAGCCATACCTTATGGCTGAAGGGTTAGTGGGGACAAGATCGCTGCCCACGGACACGGCGAAGCCCACGGTGGAAGATCCACCGCGGGCTCCGGTTCGAGGGGTTCGGCCTGGTCGGGGTCAGCCCAGACGCGCGGCTGCCGTGAACGCGCGCATGAGCCCGTGGTCCTTGACCCCGCGCTCGGACTCGATGCCGCTGGAGACGTCGACCCCCCACGGCCGCGCCTCGGCGACGGCGGACGCCACGTTGTCGACCCCGAGCCCACCCGCCAGGAGCCAGCGCCCGTCGACCCGGTCGCGCAGCGCCGCCGCGTCCCACCGCTCGCCGGACCCGGCGACGGGGGAGTCGAGCAGCAGCAGCTCCTCACCGAACGCGCCCACCCGCAGGTCGCTGTCCGGGGTCGGGGCGAACGCGCGGATCAGCGGCACCCCGAGGTGTCGGAGCGCCTCGAACGCCTCTTTCGGGTAATCCCCGTGCAGCTGCACCGCCCCGACCCCGCTCGCCCCGGCGAGCCGCGCGACCTCGTCCACAGGCGTCTTGCGGAACACCCCGACGGACAACACCCCGTCGGGCACCGCCGAGACCAACCGGGTGGCCGTGGCGGGATCGACCTGCCGGGGGCTCTCGCTGAACACGAACCCGACTGCGTCGGCCCCCACCTCCACCGCGACGGCGACATCGGCCTCGGTGCGCAACCCGCAGAGCTTCACGAACATCGGGCCACGCTATCCCGGGTGAGCGGACCGTTCGCCCGAACGGCCGTGCCATGCTTCGCGCCATGATCCCTGAGCTGTGCCTGGCGCAAGACCCCGACTCCGACCACCTGCTCGCCACCAACCCCCTTGCCCTGCTGCTCGGGATGCTGCTCGACCAGCAGATCCCGATGGAGAAGGCGTTCAAGGGCCCGAAGGTGATCTCCGACCGCATGGGCGGGCTCAGCGTGCACCGGATCGCCGAGGCTGACCCCGAGGAGTTCGCCGGGATCGTCGCGGAGAAGCCCGCCGTCCACCGCTTCCCCGGCTCCATGGCCAAGCGGCTCCAGGTCCTCGCCCAGCACCTGGTCGAGCACTACGACGGCCAGCCCACCCTGATCTGGACCAGGGGCGAGCCGACCGGCGCCGAGGTGCGGAAGAGGCTGGAGGCGCTGCCGGGATTCGGCGCGCAGAAGGCCGCGATCTTCCTCGCGCTGCTCGGCAAGCAGTTCGGGCTGCAAGCGGAGGGGTGGCGCGAGGCCGCGGGCGCTTACGGCGAGGAGGGGACGCGCCGCAGCGTCGCCGACGTGACCGACTCGGCCTCGCTGCTGGAGGTCCGCGAGTTCAAGAAGGCCGCCAAAGCCGCTGCTAGGTGAGGCGTGGCGCGGGAATCCCGGTGGGCGTCCAGACCTGGGCGCCCACCAGGGAGCGCAGTGCGCCCAGGTCCTCCACCACCACGCGGCCGTGCGAGGTCCGCACCATGCTCGACCCCCGCAAACTGCGCATCGCCCGCACCACCGACCCCCGTGACAGGCCCAGTCTGCTGCCCAGGGCTTCCTGGGACTGGATGTGCACCGGAGTGCTCACCCCGTCGCCCGGCCTGCCGCTCTCGGCCTCCTGCAGCAGGAACCTGGCCACCCTGGTCAGCGCGTCGTCATGCCTCTCGCTCGCGCCGCCCCGCACCCGCGTCGCCTGCCGCACCCGTTCCGACAGCACCGCGCACAGCACTCGCGCGATCCTCGGGTGCCGCACCATCGCGGCGTGGAACCGCTCACCCTCGACCGTCAGCGCCCGTACCGGGGTCACCGCCACCACGGAGGTGTCACGCGGCCTGCCGTCCAGTGCCGCCTGCTCGCCCACCAGGTCCCCCGCCTGGACGAGGCCGACCCGCTTCCGGTTCCACCCCGCGACGATCTCGGCTTGCCCGGAGTGCAGCACCATCACCCACTCGTCCGGCTTGCCCTCCCCAGCCAACCTCGCCCTCGCCGGAAACGTCCGTGAGGTCGCGGCCCTCGCCAGGTAACCCCGCTCCTGCTCGGTGAGGCGATCCCAGAAAAGTTTTGCGGAAGTTCCCACCACAACGCCCTCCCCGCTCGGTGGAACAAGGGAAGGTTAACCTGGTAAAACTGATCGTGGGAGTTTTTGGGCTATTCGGATGTTTTCTTTGAAATAGCGTTCACGTCCTCTTTCTGCGGACACCCTGCCCGGTGGACATGCTAGTGCTCCCATCCGGATGGGTCATGGGTGCAGAACCGGATTGCCCCACGCCAGTGCAGGCAATCGGCTGGACCTGCCGAGGGCGGCCAACATGCCCTGTCGCATCGGCGAGGTCTCCGAATCTGTTCGGTAGGCGACCAGGTCCAATCGCAGCGCGTCGGTCACGTCCACCCGCAACGTCCTGGCCTCCTGCTGCCGCACCGGGATCTCCGCCCGCAACACGCCGTCCACCACGACCCGGAAGTACCCCGTCTGACCGGCCTCCGCCGCGTCGTCCAGCACCCCGGCCACCACCTCCAGTTCGCGGTAGTCCCTGCGCAGCGCGAAACCGATGGTTCCCCGCTCGGTGGAACTGGGCGGGATGCTCCGGAACACGATGCTGTCGCCGTAGTGGTGACCGCCGATCGACGCGCTCCCGAACCGGACCTCCCTCGACTGGTCCACCGGCGCCAACGTGGTCAGCATGACCGGTGTGGTCGGGGCCGGGGACACCCTGGGGGGTGCGCTCGGGCCCGCTGCCCGCCTGATCTCGGCGACCAGGCGCCCCATGTCCTCCTCCGCCGAGCGGTGCTGGAAACGCAGGTAGTGCAGCTGGGGCAGTGCCGACAGCGACAGCGGCAGCGGCAGCGGCTTCCCAGTTTCCGTCTTCAAGGTTGCCTTGTCCCCGACCAGCACGGGGATGACGCGCCGCCCGTTGGCCATCGCCTCCTCGATCTCGGCGCGCACCCAGTCGTCGGGCGCTTGGATGCGCGGCTTGCCGTCCTTGCCCTCG
>NZ_JBQGCX010001485.1:0-9577 GCF_052038725.1 Actinosynnema sp. | reverse complement strand
CAGCACCTCGCTGCGCGGGGACCTCGCCGACACCCACCTGACCGGCGACAACACCAAGGTCCTCGCCACCGACACCCAGAAGAACACCGCCTACGCCTTCGCCAAGCTCTACGGCGTCCACCAGGTCGAGGACTTCGCCCTCCGCCTCGCGCGGCACTTCGTGGCCGGGCAGGCGGCGATCACCGGGGCGCGCGTGCTCGTCGACGAGCACCTCTGGCAGCGCATCGAGGCCAACGGGCACTCGTTCACCCGGTCGGGCGGGGAGATCCGGACCACCGCCGTGACCGTCGACCACGACCGGGCCTGGGTGGTGTCCGGGCTCAAGGACCTCGTGGTGCTCAAGACCACCGGCTCGGAGTTCCACGGGTTCCCGCGCGACGAGTTCACCACCCTCGCCGAGACCGACGACCGCGTGCTCGCCACCTCGGTCACCGCGCGCTGGCGCTACTCCTCGGACGAGGTCGTCGACTGGGCCGCGAGCTACGCGGAGATCCGCCGCGTGCTGCTGTCGACGTTCGCCGACAAGCACAGCCTCTCGCTCCAGCAGACCCTCTACGCCATGGCGGAGGCCGTCCTGCTGGCCCGCCCGGAGGTCGCCGAGGTGCGGCTGTCGATGCCCAACAAGCACCACGTCCCGGTGGACCTGTCCCCGTTCGGCCTGGACAACCGCAACGAGGTGTTCCACGCGCCCGAGAGCCCGTACGGGCTGATCGAGGGCTCGGCGCTGCGCGAGGAGGCCGAGGACGCGGGCCTGGCGTGGTACTCGATCGGGGAGTTCTGACCCCCGACCGGGAAGGGGCGAGCCACCGCGCTAGTCCGGGATCGCGGACCTGCGCGTCCGCCACGACGGGAACAGGTCGGCCTCGGTGTACCACCGCACCGCGTCCGGCCTGCGCGCCGTCTCCAGGAACTCCAGCACCAGCGCCCGCAGCACCTCCAGCGGCACGCCGACGCCGGGCGGGAAGTCCGTGTACGCCTCGTTGACGTGCGGCGCCCGCTCGTCCCCGACCGGCCACCCGGAGAAGTCAGGGTCGACGTAGTGCAGGTACCCCCACGCGCCGCGCACGGCGAGCACGACGCTGTGGTCGCACTCCCCCTCGTCGTCGGTGTCGCGGCCGAAGTGCTCCAGGGTCGCGTCGTTGCACCCCGGAACCCCCAGCGCCTCGATCAGCAGGTCGACGTCCGCCGGGCACGCCACCACCCGGTAGCGGTGCTCGGCGCTGTCGAAGTCCGGCAACCCGCTCCACAGCCCGGCTCGTACGCTCATGCGCCCCACACTGTCCCGTTGGCGGTCACCGTGGTCACGGCATGGCGGACTATCACCCAATCCAGCGAGAGCCATCACCGTGAGGGACGGTCATCGCCCACGCCGGGCCAGGTTCCGCAGCTCCGAGACGCCCAGACCAGTGACATCGTTGACCTCTTCGGGGGTCAACGCACCGCAGTCGAGCGCACGCACGAACGTCTCCGACAGCGCCTGCGCGGTCGCGGGCTCGTCCAGCACCGCCCCGGCCACCCGTTCGGCGTAGGCCCGCAGCCGCGCGGCCGAGGCCGCCAGCCCCTCGCGGTGGTAGGCGTGCACCGCCGCGTACCGGGTGACCAGCTGCGCCGGGTGCAGGTCCCAGCCCTGGTGGAAGCCGTGCGCGAGCGAGCGCCGCACCAGCCGGTAGTGCGTGCGCCACCCCTCGCGGACCGCGTCGCCGACCGGGAGCGCGTTGGTGGAGCCGTCGGACAGCTCGACCCCGCGCCCGGCCGCCGCGAGCTGCATGGTGTGCCGGGCGAAGTCGCAGGCCGAGTGCGCGAGGTGCTGGTGGGCGGCCCCGAGCCCGCACCCGGCGGTGTAGTCGTAGGTGCCGAAGTGCAGCCCGCTGACCCGCCCGCGACCGGCCTCCAGGTAGCCGGGCAGCGCCAGCAGCCCGGACGCGTCGACCACGGACCGGGTGGTCTCGACCTGGACCTCGAACCGCAGCGGGACGCCGAACAGGTCGAGCACGTCCCCGAACACCTCGACCTGCCGCCGCGAGGTCACCTTCGGGAAGGTGATCACGAAGCCGGGCGGCGGCCCGCCGAGGGCGGTGAGGAACACGTCCAGCGTGCGCACGCCGCGCCGCACCAGCTCGGGGGTGTCGAAGGACTTGATCCGCACCCCGAACCGGCCGGGCGCGACCCCGGCGTCCAGCCACGCCCGCACCAGCAGCGCGGTCCGCTCGGCGTCGGCGTCCTCCTCGTCGTCGGGGCGCGAGCCGTAGCCGTCCTCGAAGTCGACGCGCAGGTCCTCGACGGGTTCGGCGGCCAGCTTGGCCCGCACCCCGGCGTGCACGTCGGCGGCGAGCGCGGGCTCCAGGTCCAGCAGCTCGGCCAGCCCTTCGGGCGAGGGCGCGTGACCCTCCAGAGCGGCAAGCGCTTGCGCACCCCACTCCGTCACCACGTCCGGGTGAACGCGGTCGGCCGGGACGTAGCAGGTGTGCACCGGCTGACGCCCCTCCGGCCAGCGCGGCGTGAAGTACTCCAGCCGCGCGGTGGCCGCGGCCACGGCGTCGGCGGGCAGCGACGTGCGCGGCACGTCAGGCGATGTGCCGGTAGGCGGGCAGGGTCAGGAAGTCGACGAAGTCGTCGGCGAGCGCGACCCGGTCGAACAGCTCCACCGCCACGTCCAGGTGCTCGGACGCCCCGGCACCGGCCAGCTCCGCGCGCACCTCGGCCAGCACCCCGCGCACCAGCTCGGCCGTCACCGGGGTCCCGTCCTCCAGCACCACCCCGTTGTGCACCCACTGCCACAGCTGCGACCGCGAGATCTCGGCGGTGGCCGCGTCCTCCATCAGGTCGTGGATCGCCGCCGCCCCGTTGCCGCCCAGCCACGACAGCAGGTAGCGCACCCCGACGTCCACGGCGGACCGCAGCCCGGCGGCGGTCGCCGACCCGCCCGCGGACGCGAAGTCCAGCAGCTGCGCGGCGGTCACCGACACCTCGTCCCGCGTCACGTCCAGCTGGTTCGGCCTCGCCCCGAGCCGCGCGTCGAACACCTCGCGGCACACCGGCACCAGGTCCGGGTGCGCCACCCACGACCCGTCGAACCCGTCCCCGGCCTCGCGGGTCTTGTCCTCGCGCACCTTCGCCAGCGCCCGCTCGGTCACCTCGGGGTCGCGCCGGTTCGGGATGAACGCGGCCATGCCGCCGATCGCGAACGCCCCGCGCTTGTGGCAGGTCCGCACCAGCAGCTCGGTGTAGGCGCGCATGAACGGCGCGGTCATGGTGATGGCGTTGCGGTCGGGCAGCACGGCCTCGCGCCCGGCGTCGCGGAAGTACTTGATGACGCTGAACAGGTAGTCCCACCGGCCCGCGTTGAGCCCGGAGGCGTGCTCGCGCAGCTCGTGCAGGATCTCCTCCATCTGGAACGCGGCCGGGATCGTCTCGATGAGGACGGTCGCCCGGATGGTGCCCCGCGGCACGCCCAGCTCGGCCTGCGCGAACGTGAAGACGTCGTTCCACAGCCGGGCTTCCAGGTGGCTCTCCAGCTTCGGCAGGTAGTAGTACGGCCTGCCGAGGGCGCCGTTGTGGAAGAAGTGCAGCCCGAAGTCGACCAGCGCGCCGATGGCGGGCCCTCCCCCGACCTCGATGCCGCGCTCGGGCAGGTGCCAGCCGCGCGGGCGCACCACGATGGCCGGGCGCGGCCCGTCGCCCAGCTCGTACCGCTTGCCCTCGGGCGAGGTGTGCGAGATGGTCCCGCGCGCCGCGTCGTAGAGGGTGACCTGCCCGGACACCACGTTGCGCCAGTGCGGCGTGTTGGCGTCCTCCAGGTCGGCCAGCCACACCTTCGCGCCGGAGTTGAGGGCGTTGATCGCCATCTTGCGCTCGGTGGGCCCGGTGATCTCGACCCGGCGGTCGCGCAGCGGTTCGGGGGCGGGCGCGACCTGCCACTCGCCCTCGCGCACGTCGGCGGTCTCGGCGAGGAACCCGAGCGGTCCCCGGTCGGCGCGGCGGGCGATCAGCTCGTCGCGGGTGGCGGCGAAGGAGCGGTGCAGCGCGGCCACGAACTCCAGCGCCTCCGGGGTCAGGATCTGCTCGCCGCGCTCGACCGCGCCACCGAGAACTCGGATTCCGGTCATGCTGGATGCCTCCCTGGCTGCCGCGTCGGATGCCGTGCTGCGCCGATTTTCTGCTTTGCGGACTATAGTTATCGCATAGCGGAACGGCAATGGAGGGAGCGTGTCCGAAGGTGTCGCGCGAGAGCGGTGGCGTGCAGTCCCTCCAGCGAGCCTTCGACCTGCTGGAGCGGCTCGCCGACGCGGGCGGTGAGGCCAGCCTGTCGGAGCTGGCGTCCGCCTCCGGCCTGCCGCTGCCGACCATCCACCGGCTCATCCGCACCCTGGTCGACCTGGGCTACGTGCGCCAGCACGACAACCGCCGGTACGCGCTCGGCCCGAGGCTGATCCGGCTCGGCGAGGGCGCGGGACGGCAGTTCGGCACGTGGGCGCGCCCGCTGCTGGCCGAGCTGGTGGACGAGACCGGCGAGACGGCGAACCTGGCGGTGCTCGACGGCGACGAGATCGTGTACGTGGCGCAGGCCCCGTCGCGGCACTCGATGCGGATGTTCACCGAGGTCGGCAGGCGGGTGCTGCCGCACGCGACCGGCGTCGGCAAGGCGGTGCTGGCGGCGCTGCCCCGCGACCGGGCGCGGGAGCTGCTGGAGCGCACCGGGCTGCCCGCGCGCACCCCGAACACGATCACCGACCTGGGCGCGATGCTGGCCGAGCTGGACCTGGTCGCCGCGCGCGGGCACGCGCTGGACGAGGGCGAGCAGGAGCTGGGCGTGCGGTGCGTGGCGGTGGTCGTGCCGGGTGGGCCGACGCCCGCGGCGGTGTCGGTGTCCGGTCCGGAGGGACGGCTGACGCGGGAGGCGGCGGAGGGGATCACCGGGCTGCTGCACGGGATCGCCGACCGGCTGGCCTCGCGTCCCACGATGGGCTGATGCGCCGGACGGCCCGCCCGGCCGGTCGGGAAGGATCTCCGCCGTGGCGACATCTCACTACGGCCGGACGCTGACCCTGTTCTGGAACGACTCGAACGTGGTGGGGCGGTGGAGCGACGGCGCCCACCTGCCTCCCGTGCCCGCTCCGGGGCCCGGCGGGGACGTCGACTGGGTGGTCGGCCTGATCGAGGGCTACCGGCGGGAGTTCCCCGGCGCCCGCGTGCGGGCGACCAATCGGGAGAGCTGGCTGGAGCCCAGGAGCGGTCGGGTGGCGGCGGCGCGGTTCCGCGCGCTGGCGGACTACCCGGTGGCGCTGCCCGAGGGCTCCGCGCTGCACCCGCTGCACTTCCACCTGGACGCCGGGGACGCCAAGGAGTGCTGGCACTGGTGCTCCGAGGTGGTGCACGCGCGGGCCGCGTTCGACGTGGCCGGCTAGGGGCCGGGAAAGCGGAGGGGCGGGGAACCTGATCCGGTTCCCCGCCCCTGCGCCGTCGAGGCGGGGCTAGCCGAGCAGCGCGTCCACGAACGCGGCGGGCTCGAACGGCGCCAGGTCGTCCGCGCCCTCGCCGAGCCCGACCAGCTTCACCGGCACGCCCAGCTCGCGCTGCACCTGGAACACGATGCCGCCCTTGGCGGTGCCGTCCAGCTTGGTCAGCACGATGCCGGTCACGTCCACGACCTCGGAGAACACGCGGGCCTGGGTGAGCCCGTTCTGCCCGGTGGTCGCGTCGAGCACCAGCAGCACCTCGTCGACCTCCGTCTGCTTCTCCACCACCCGCTTGACCTTGCCCAGCTCGTCCATCAGCCCGGTCTTGGTGTGCAGCCTGCCCGCCGTGTCGACCAGGACGGTGTCGACGCCCTCGCCGACGCCCTGCTTGACCGCGTCGAACGCGACCGACGCCGGGTCGCCGCCCTCGGGGCCGCGCACGGTGCGCGCGCCGACCCTGGAGCCCCAGGTGGCGAGCTGGTCGGCGGCGGCGGCGCGGAACGTGTCGGCCGCGCCGAGCAGCACGGTGCGGCCGTCGGCGACGAGCACGCGGGCGAGCTTGCCGGTGGTGGTGGTCTTGCCGACGCCGTTGACGCCGACCACGAGCAGCACGGCGGGCTTGCCGTCGTGCGGGAGGGCGTGCAGCGAGCGGTCCATCGACGGGTGCAGCGCGTCCACGAGGACCTCGCGCAGCAGCGTCCTGGCCTGTTCGGGGGTGCGCACGCCGCGCGCCGCGATCTGCTGCCGCAGCGCCTCCACGACCTGCATGGTCACCGCGGCGCCGAGGTCCGCCATGAGCAGCGTGTCCTCGACGTCGGTCCACGAGTCCTCGTCCAGGTCGCCCGCGCCGAGCAGGCCGAGCAGGCCGGAGCCGAGCGTGGAGCGGGAGCGGCTCAGCCTGCCGCGCAGCCGCTCGAGGCGGCCCGCCGTCGGCTCGATCTCGTCGATCTCCGAGGACTCCTCGGGGAGCTGGACGTCGACCAGTCCGGGTCGGACCGAGTCGCGCGGCACCGACGCGTCGTCGCCGACGCCGGGCTGCCCGTCCACCTCGGTCCGGTCGACCACCGGGTGCCGGACCGGCTCGGGGCCCTCGACCGGCGCGACCGGCACGGCGGTGTCGACGGGCGCGGCGGTGTCGACGGGCACGGAGATGTCGACCGGCGCCGGGGTCTCGACGGGCTCGTCCACCACCGGCGCGGCGGACTCGGCCCGCTTCGCGGGGGGCTCCTCGGCGGGCTCGGCCGCCGAGGGCTTCGCCGCCGGTTCCGGTTCGGCCGGGGTGGTCGCGGAACCTCCGGGCTGGGCGAACGTGATCCCACCGCCCGCCCGGTACCCCTTGGTGACGGGGCGGTCGGGTTCCTTCTCGGTGAGGGAGATCCGCCTGCGCCGGGAGAGCGCGACACCGGCCACGAGGGCGACCGCGAGCAGCGCCGCGACGAGGACGACGATCCAGATCAGGGTCGTGGTGGACACCGGCCAATCCTCCCACGCCTGCGCATGTGGTCGATCAACGAGAAGAGCTTGCACCTGGCAACTTCTCCACAACCCCCCTTGTGCCGACGCCCCGCGTCGAATAGACCACTGGACGTGAGGGTGATCGGGCTCCACTCCGGCACGTCGGCGGACGCCGTCGACGTGGCGGTCGCCGACCTGTCCCTGGACGGGCCGGTGGTCGTGCTCTCCCCCGTCGAGCACGCGGAACACCCGTTCCCGGACCGGCTGCGGGCGGTCCCGACCGGCGCCGGGGACGTGTGCGCCCTCGACACCGGGCTGGGGCGGCTCTTCGGCCGGAACGCCGCCGGGTACCGGGGCGAGCGGGTCTCGTCACTCGGACAGACCGCGCACCACCGGGTGGAGAGCGGGACCTGCCTCGGCACGCTCCAGCTCGGCGAGCCCGCCTGGATCGCCGAGGCGACCGGCCTCCCGGTGGTCTCCGGCTTCCGCCAGCGCGACGTCGCGGCGGGCGGCCACGGCGCGCCGCTGGCCAGCACGCTCGACGTGCTGTGGCTGGCCGAGTTATCGAAGACCGCCCCGGCCGCCGCGCTGAACCTGGGCGGCATCGCGAACGTCACCCTGGTGCGGCACGGCCACCCGCCGTCCGCCTGCGACACCGGCCCCGGCAACGCGCTCCTGGACGCGGCGGCGCGGCGGATCACCGGAACGCCCTGCGACGTCGACGGCGCGCTCGCCCTGCGCGGCGCCGTCCACCCCGGACTGCTCGACCGGCTGCTGGCCGACCCGCACTACGCGCGCCCCGCGCCGAAGTCCACCGGCAAGGAGCACTTCAACGCAGGCTACCTGGACCGCGCGACCGAGGGCCTCGCGCTCACCCCCGAGGACCTGCTCGCCACCCTGGTCGAGCTGACCGCCCGCACCGCCGCCCGCGCCTGCGCCGACGCGCGCCTGGTCGTGGTCTCCGGCGGCGGCACCCGCAACCCCGCGCTGATGGCGGCCCTGCGCCGCCGCCTGCCGGGGTCCGACGTGCGCCCCAGCGACGACCTCGGCCTGCCCGCCGGGGCCAAGGAGGCGCACCTGACCGCGCTGCTGGGCTTCTTGGCCTGGCACGGCCTTCCGGGCAACGTCCCGGCCGCGACCGGCGCGCGCGGGCCGCGCCCGTTGGGCTCCATCACCCCCGGACGGGCGCCGCTGCGCCTGCCTGAGCCCGCCACCACCCCGGTCACCGGTCTGAGAATCGGAGGAAGCCGTGCGTGCACTTGACCTCGCGATCGTGGTGCTTTTCCTGGTGGGGATGCCGCTGCTGGGCGTGTGGATCGGCGGCAGGCAGCGATCCGCGACCGACTACTTCGTCAGCGAGCGCTCCATCTCGTGGTGGGTGGTGTGCGTCTCGGTGGTCTCCGCGGAGACCTCGACGCTGACCGTGCTGAGCGTGCCGACCGTGGCCTACGGCGGCGGCATGACGTTCCTGTCGCTGGCGTTCGGCTACCTGCTGGGCCGGATCGTGGTGTCGTTCGTGCTGCTGCCGAAGTACGTGGCGGGCGAGCTGGTCACCGCGTACGGGTACCTGGGGCGCCGGTTCGGCTCCGGGCTCCAGGGCGCCGCGTCGGTGACGTTCCTGGTGACCCGGCTGCTCGCGGACGGGCTGCGGCTGTTCGCGACCGCGATCCCGGTGAAGGTCGTGCTGTCGGCGTACGGGGTGAACGCCTCGTACTGGCTGATCGTGGCCGTGCTCGGCGCGGCGATGGTGGTCTACAGCTTCCTGGGCGGGGTGCGCGCGGTCGTGTGGGTCGACGCCATCCAGATGCTCTGGTACGTCCTCGGCGCGGTCGCGGTGATCGTCGTGCTGTCCGGGCGGCTGCCCGGCGACTGGGTCGGGCAGGCCGCCGACGCGGACAAGTTCCAGTTCCTCGACCTGGTCGCCAGCCCGCTGACCAGCCCGTACGCCGCGCTGACCGCGTTCGTGGGCGGCGCGGTGCTGTCCATGGCCTCGCACGGCGCCGACCAGCTCGTGGTGCAGCGGCTGATGGCGACCAAGGACGTGCGGGCGAGCCAGAAGGCGCTCATCGGCAGCGGTGTGGTGGTGCTGCTCCAGTTCGGGCTGTTCCTGGTGATCGGCGTGATGCTGTGGGCCTACTACGAGGGCGCGCACCCGGTGAAGGAGCTCGGGCTCAGCAACGCGGACGAGCTGTTCGCGAGCTTCATCGTCAACGACATGCCGTCCGGGCTGTCCGGGTTCGTCATCGCGGGCATCCTGGCCGCCGCGCTCAGCTCGTCGCTGGGCGCGCTGGCCTCGTCCACGGTCACCGACGTCTACCAGAAGCTCGTGCGCAGGCCGCTGTCCGAGGACGAGGTGCTGCGGCAGGGGCGCCGGTGGACGGTGGTGTGGGCGGTGCTGCTGGTGGTGTTCGCCGGGCTGTTCTCGTCGTTCACCACGCGCGGCAACCCGATCGTCGAGCAGGGGCTGTCGATCGCGGGCTTCACCTACGGGGCGCTGCTCGGGGCGTTCCTGCTGGGGCTGGTGTTCCGCGGGGCGCGGCAGCCGGACGCGATCGCGGCGTTCGCGGTGACCGTTGTGGTGATGGCGTTCGTGATCCTGGGCGTGAAGTTCAGCGGGCCGGACCTGGAGCTGACCGTGGACTTCTCGGCGGCGTCGGAGGCGGACC
>NZ_JBQGCX010001484.1:0-1676 GCF_052038725.1 Actinosynnema sp. | reverse complement strand
CAGAGGTGACTGCGGAGGTGACCGCGGAGGTGACTGCGGAGGGGGCTACTTCTTGACCCCGTAGAGCTGGGTCAGCCCCGTCCAGTCGCTCAGCGCGAGCAGCCGCTTCTCGGTGTTGCACGGGGCGTTGTTCGGGCTCATCGTCGCGGTCGGGTTCGCGGACTGGCTCACGTGCGCCAGGCCCAGCGTGTGCAGGCGCTCGTGGGTCATCGTGGACTGGAGGTCGAACGCGTTGGCGCAGTTCGCCGGGATGGTCGTGAACCAGGTGTTGGCGGTGTTGATCAGCGTGTCCGACGCGATCACGACCCCGGTGCTGCGGTAGTACGTGCAGGTCATCGCCAGGATGCTGCCGGGCATCGCGCCCCACGAGGTGACCGACTTGCCATCGTTGCCCCGGCAGCGCCCGTACGAGTCGACCTGCGCGGACAGCTTGGTGGTCTCGCCCGCGTAGCTCTGCTGCGCGGCGGCGGTCCCGGTCTTGCCGCAGCGGTTCGCGCCCGAGGCCGCGTTGCCGGTCGCGGCGGTGATCGCGGCGAGCGCGGTGGACTTCACGCTGCCGGGCGCGGCGGCGCCATTGTAGTACCAGGTGTACGCGGCGCTCAGCTTCCACGCCTGGCGCTCGTACCCGGCCTCGGTGCACGCCACCGAACCGGACGTGGTCAGCTTCCGGCCCGCCAGGATCGCCTCGGCGGCCACGAGCACCGTCTCCCGCGCGGGGACCAGCGCGAGCGGCGCGGCGGCGAGCGCCACCAGAGCGCCGACGAGGGCCTTGTGGATGATCCGCATCTGACTGGTCCTCCGCGCGTTCGCCGTGCCGACGGCGACAACGTTCGGATCCGCCGGGTGCGCGCGGGGTCCCGGTTCGGGTGCGGAACAGGTTTTCCCGAACGGGCGGTCCGGTCTTCGGGAAGCCGAAGGTGGTGGTATTCAGCGGCGTGTCCGGCCCTCCTCTAAACACGTGCGCGGGAGCACGTGATCCCGCGCGCTACGCCGTGCCGCCCGCGTCCGCGCTGGGCCACACCCCACACCCCCTGCGCCCGTCGCGACACAAGGCGCGTGCGGCACGGCCCTGCAGGTCGACTGCGCGGTCACAGGTCGACCCCTTCGAGTGACGACTTTTCCAAGTCACCTCGAATAACCTGGGTGGTGGCCCCGGCGACCGCGCCGCGCGGCCTCACGCGATCTCGAGGGGGACATCGCCGTGCGAACCACCACCCGCAGCGCCGCGGCACTCGTGCTGGCCGCGCTGACCAGTTGTGCGCTCACCGCCGCACCCGCCACTGCCGCGCCGTCCGCGCCCGGATCGACCCGCGCCGAGGGGGAGTGGTCGTTCGTGGACGACTACTGGAACCGGAGCGAGTGCGAGGACGCGGGCAAGCGGGGCCAGGAGGTCGGGGCCTGGAAGCGCTACCTGTGCTCCGAGGGCTGGCTCGACTGGGACCTGTACGTCATCTACTGACCGCGCCATCGGCCACCTGCCACCGGCCACCGGCCACCGACCACCTGCCACCTGCCACCTGCTCCGGGACGCGGTGCCCGCCACGCGAGCACCGCGCCCCGGCGTGCCCGGAACCGGGCGGGGGGGGGGGGGGCCCGGCGCCCCCCCCCCGCCCCGGGGGGGGGGGGGGCGGGTGGGGGGGCCGCGCGGGGGGCGGGGGGGGGGCGGGGGCGGGGCG
>NZ_JBQGCX010001483.1:0-2422 GCF_052038725.1 Actinosynnema sp. | reverse complement strand
CCGGTCCCGGAACAGGGGCACCGGCACCAGCGCCCGGTCCGGCTCGCCGCGCTGCGCGAACACCACGCAGCCCACCAGCGCCAGACCGACCAGCACCGCCGCCCAGCCGGGCACCCACGGCGGAAGCACCCCGCCGTGGATGCCGGCCACCACGCCGAACACCCCGAGCCCGCTGACCAGCACGCCGGTCACCGGGATCGCAGTCCGCAGCGGCTCCGCGCGCGGCAGCCACACCCAGGCGGCGGCCAGCGCGACCAGTCCGATCGGCACGTTGACCAGGAAGATCGACTCCCAGCCCCACGTGCCCACGAGCACCCCGCCCAGCAGCGGGCCGCTCACCGAGGCCACCCCGCCGACCGAGGCCCACACGCCCATCGCCACGCCCAGCGCGGGGAACGCGAACAGCCTGCGGATGATCGTCATGCTCTGCGGCGTCATCAGCGCCGCGCCCAGGCCCTGCACGACCCGCCACGCCACCAGCGCCAGCGGGCCCGACACCAGGCCGCACGCCAGCGACGCCAGGATGAACAGCACCAGACCCGCCAGGTACACCGCGCGGGCCCCGTACCGGTCGCCCAGCCTGCCCGCCACCAGCAGCGGCACCGCGTACGCGAACCGGTAGGAGCTGTGGACCCAGATCGCCGTGCCCTCGTCGGCGCCCAGGTCCGCCATCAGCGCGGGCAGCGCGACGGAGATGATCGTGCTGTCCACCAGGAGCAGGAAGAAGCCGAGGCAGAGACTGGCCAGGGCCAGCCAGTCCCCGCCCCGAGGGGTCGACGTGCTCACGCCGACAGGTTCTCGCGCAGCGTGCGACCCGAGCGGGGCGCGCCCAGCGCGCCCCTGCGGCGCAGCTCCGGCACCAGCAGCTCGGCGATGTCGTCGAAGCCCGACGGCATCCCGGTCGGGCTCGACAGCATGTAGCCGCCGCGCGACCCGGTCGCCGCGAAGTTCTCCTGCAGCGCGTCCGCGATCGTCGCCGCGTCGCCCACGACCGTGTGGTCGATGCCGGTGGCGCTGCGCCAGCCGTGCTCGAAGAACTCGGCTCGGGTCAGCACGTGCTCGTCGCCCAGCTCGGCCGCCAGCGACGACACCAGGCCCGCCTGGCTCGCCTGCGCGGCGTGGATCCGGTCGCGCAGCTCGCCGATCGCGAACTTCTCCGGCAGCGTCGAGTAGTCGTAACCGGTGTTGTGCGACAGGTACGCGCCCACCGCCTCGTGGTCCCAGAACGCCAGGACCTCGTCCCGCCGGGCGCGCGCCTCGGCGTTCGTGCGGCCCACGATGACCTGGTTGGCCCACAGGATGCCGACCTTGGCCGGGTCCCTGCCCTCGGCGACCAGCGCCTCGTCGAGGAGCGCGCGGTGCCGCAGCTGGCCCTTGAGGTTCGCGCCGAAGCCGAACACGACCTCGGCGAACTTCGCCGACGCCGCGATGCCGCGCGGCGAGTTCCCGGCCTGCACCAGCACCGGGCTGATCTGCGGGCTGGGCACCGCCGACAGCGGGCCCTTCACCGTGAAGAACTTCCCGCGGTGGTTGATCGGCGCCACCTTCGACGGGTCGGCGAACCGCCCCGTCGCCCGGTCGCGGACGATCGCGTCGGGCGCCACCGAGGCCCACAGGGCCTGGCACACCTCGACGAACTCCTCCATCCGCTCGTACCGCACGTCGTGGTCGAGCAGCTTGTCGTAGCCGTAGTTCGCCGCGTCCGCGCCCCGCGTGGAGGCGACCACGTTGAACGCGACCCGCCCGTTCGTGACGTGGTCCAGCGAGTTCAGCAGCCGCGCCACGTAGAACGGGTGCATGAACGTCGACGAGTAGGTCAGGCCGAACCCGATCGACGAGGTCACCGTGGACATCGCCGCGATCACCGGCGACATGTCCTGGCGCGGCCACTGGATGCCCCACTCCACGGCGGGCTCGATCGAGCCCCGCCAGGTGTCCGGGATGCCGCTGCCGTCGCCGAAGAACAGCATGTCCACGCCGACCCGCTCCGCGGTCTGCGCCAGCTCCATGAACATCCGCACGTCCGGGAAGTCCCGGCCCTCCCACGAGCCGGGGCGCGCCCAGCGCCCCTCCGTGTGCGTGAAGGACAGGTCGAACGCGATGCGCATACCGCTCACCGATGGGCTCCCGTCAGTCGTGCGGCGCCCCAGGACGCCCACGTCCGTTGCAGATCGGCGGAGCTGGCGAGCACGGCCGAGGTCAGTTCCAGCTGGTTCAGCGCGGCGCGCTGAACCTCGAGGTCGTACGCGGCCACCGCGTCGGTGGCCACCACGACCGGGTACCCGTGTTGGAAGGCGTCCACCGCGGTGGCGGCCACGCAGCACTCCGTGGTCAGCCCCGCGACGGTCACCCAGTCGATCCCCTGCTCGTGCAGCAGGTCGGCGAGCCCGGTGCCGTGGAAGCCGCTGTAGCCGCGCTTGGC
>NZ_JBQGCX010001482.1:0-2004 GCF_052038725.1 Actinosynnema sp. | reverse complement strand
GGTGATGTCGTGGCAACCACTGGTCGCCGTGCCGTTGCCGCTGCCCTTGTATCCGCCGTCGGGGAAGAGGTTCGGCGTGGCCACCACCGCCGCGTCGGTCGGGGTGCTCAGCGGCACCTTGACGATCGAGATCAGGTCGTGCGGCGGCTGGCAGTCCGGGAAGGTCGCGTTGGGCGAGTACGACGAGACGTAGAGGTAGGCGGTGCGCCGGTCGGCGCTCGGCACCAGCGTGTGCGTGTGCGAGCCGCACTTGGTCTCGACCGAGGCGATGTAGCGCGGGTTGCGCTTGTCGCTGATGTCGAAGACCTTGATGCCCTCCCAGGCGTCCTTGTTCGACGCGGCCAGCGGCGTGCTGGCGCAGGAGTTGTCGCTGCGGGAGGAGTCGGTGGACAGGAACAGCAGGTTGTCCTTGACCGAGATGTCGTTCTGCGAGCCGGGGCACAGCACGGAGCTGACGACCTTCGGCCGGCGGGGGTCGCGGATGTCGTAGATCGTGAAGCCGTCGTAGTTGCCGTCGAAGGCGTAGCCGCTCTGGAACGCCACGTCGGTCCACGTGGACGAGCTGGTGAACGGCGCCTGCTTCGGCACGTTCGCGACGTGCTTGACGTTGCGGCTGGTGCGGATCTCGTCCACGCCGGGGACGCCGGGCTGCTCGGCGCTCTCCAGCTGGGCCTCGGACAGCCCCGAGAGGTCGTCCTCAGGCGCGGCGACGGCTTGCGGCCCCCAGGCCGCCATCGACAGCGCCAGTGCGATCGCCCCCAGCATGGCGGCAGGCGCTCTCCGCCGCCCGGCCGCACTGCGGATCTTCACCACGTGTTCCCCTTCCAAGGCACGTGCAGGGAATCGCAGTATTACCCCTTCGCAAGGCTAAGAACCAGACCCGGACGGTGGTTTTCCGAACGGTTCTCAAGGGGTGGTCCGCGAGGTATGTTGATCCGTGATCCGATCGCTGAGGGGGTTTGGTGCGGATGCGCGCGGTGATTCTCGCCCTGGTGGTGGCGGTGTTCGGCGCGGCGGCGGGGTGCGCCGCCGGGGCCGATCCCGAGGCCGCCCCGGTGATCGCTCCCGGCAGGCCCGGCGAGGCCGGGCAGACCGTGGCGCCGGGGGACGTGGGCACCGACCTGTGGTCCGCGCCGACCGAGGTCGACCTGGGCTACGTGGCGAAGATGATCACCCACCACCGGCAGGCGCTGGCCATGACCGAGCTCGCCCCGGACCGCGCCGAGAACGACGTGGTGCGCCGGATCGCCTCCCGCATCCACGACGTCCAGGGGCCCGAGATCCAGGCCATGGAGTCCTGGCAGCGGCAGTACGGGCAGGTCGGGGAGGCGCACGGGCACGTCGGCGGGGTGGAGGACCACGGCGGGATGCCGGGGATGGCGACCGAGCGGCAGCTCGCTGAGCTGGCGGCGGCCAGGGGTGCGGACTTCGACCGGCTGTTCGTGCGGCTGATGGTCGCGCACCACGAGGGGGCGCTGGAGATGGCGCTGGCGCAGCTGAGCGAGGGGACGGACGTGCGGGTCGAGGAGATGGCGAACGACGTCGTGGCGACCCAGAGCGTGGAGATCGAGCGGATGCGCGCGATCCCGCTCTGAACGAGTTCCCGCCGCGTTCCGCCGCGTTCTCGATCAGTTTCGGCGCTGATTCGTGTTTCCCGGTCGCGGCTATTTGTTACGCCCGCGATAAATGATCGACCTGACCGGCGCGGGGAATTTACCCGCTGCCGCGCGAGAGCGGGAGCGCCCGTTCGGGTGCTCCCGCTTCGCGCTTTCGCGACTCGCCGTCACAACGGGCCGGGCGCCCCGCAGCGGATCTTCACCACCTTGGAGTAGCGGGTGTGCGTCCCGTGGTCGAAGGGCTCGCCGCACGAGCCGTACGACCACCAGCCGACCTCGACGGTGCGGGTGGCGTCCGAGTAGTAGGTGATGGTCACGCTCTCACCGGGCCCGGCGGGCGGGATGGCGCTCGCGGCGGGCGCGGCGGCGAGCAGGGCACCCGCGGTGA
>NZ_JBQGCX010001481.1:0-1840 GCF_052038725.1 Actinosynnema sp. | reverse complement strand
CCTGGCGGGCCCGCGCGTGCAGCGCGCGCTGCGTCACGACGCCACCGGGGCGACGGGGGAGCGGTGGGCGGAGAGGAACGCGCGCAGCGGGGACCGGTGCACGTCCTCGCTGTCCCACTCGTTCTCCAGGTTCTCCGTCATGTGGTGCTCCCCGACCAGCTCGGCGCCCTCGTAGACCCGCACCACCGGGTGCAGGTAGCGCCCGTCCAGGCCCTGCACGTCGTCCTGGGACTTGCGCCCGGCCGTCACGTCGAACGGGTCGACCGCGTCGTGGTCCGCCCCGTACTCCAGGGTGATCACCGCGTGCCTGGCCACCTCGCCGAAGTCGCCGCGCGGCACGGCCGCCGCCGCGTGGTCCACCGGGACCTCCTCGGCGTAGCGCAGCGACCCGTCCGGGGACTGGAGCACCACGTCGCCCAGGAACGCGAACTGCTGCCACAGCGCCGACGAGGTGTTCACCCGCCGCACCACCTCGTCCGCCGCCGCCTCGACCTTCGTCCCCAGGTCGAGGGCGGGCCACGGCACGCCGTGGTGCCGGTGCTCCAGGATGCGGTGCAGCGCGCGCACGCCGTAGCGGAAGCCGTGGATGAAACCGCTGGTCGACTTCTTGAAATCGCGCACCTGGGTGATCGTCCCGGCGAAGTGCAGGTCCGGGACGTTCGGCGACTCCCACGCCTCGGTCTGCGCCGGGAACCGGTTGTTGATGGTCAGCTCCGGGCGGCACTCGGCGCTGAAGGCCGAAGCGTCGAACCGGAATCCCGTAGCCAGCACCACGCGGTCGTACCGGATCTCCTTCACGATCTCGTTCACCCGCTCGAACACCACTTCGACGTGGTACCCGTCGTCGTCCTTGCGGATTCGCCGGATCTTCCCGTCCAGGATCGCGTTCTGCGATTTCAGCTGGTAGGTGTCCAGGAAGTTGTTGTTCACCGCGCGCAGGTGGCCGACGAAGTGCGTGCGCCACGCCAGCTTGAGCGACCCGGCGCCCGCGACGTGGATGACGGCGGCGTTCGCGATCAGGCTGTCGGCGGTCTCGAACGCGGAGTTGCCGCGCCCGACGATCAGCACGCGCTGCCCGGTGAAGCTCTCCGGGTCGGTGTCGAACTCGTCGTAGCGCTCGGCCAGCTCCGCGCCCTCGAAGTCCGGCACGTTCGGCAGCGACACCCCGGTCGCGGCGATGACCCGCTTGGCGCGGAAGGTGTTCCCGTGCTGGTCACGGGCCACGAAGTCGTCCGGCCGGGTGATCTCGACCAGGCGCGTGTTGTACCGCACGTCGAGGCCGTGGGTGGCGGCGAAGTCGGCCAGGTAGCCGACCATCTCGTCCGCGTGCGGGAAGTAGCGCGGGGTCCGCCGGGTGAACAGCGGCTCGTGCTCCTCGGACAGCAGCGAGTTCCAGTCGTTGCGCAGCCGCAGCTCGGGGTCGTCCCAGCCGGTGTGCACCTTGTTGATCGAGATCAGCGTGCGGTGCCGGGGGAACCGGGTGAAGAAGGCGCCCGCGGCCTCGCCCGACTCGACCACCAGGTAGCTGCGTCCCGCTTTCGCCAGGAAATAGCCCGCCTGCAGGCCCGCCGGACCTGCTCCGATCACCAGGTAGTCGACTGCCTCTTCGGTGGGCACCGGGCTTCCTCCTCTTGCCGTGGGCGGAGCGGGAATTGCTGGTTGAACGTTTAATAACCTCTAGTGGAAAGTTGTTGCCGCGTCAACGCCCCGGCCTTCGGGGTGGGTGTCGCAAAAATTGCGCGAACGTTGCGACGACGCGTTCCCGAGACATTCTGTCGAGAACCTGTCGAGTCGTCTCGAAATACGCCACGAGGCGGCAGGGGATCGACCGGCGAGCCCA
>NZ_JBQGCX010001480.1:0-4222 GCF_052038725.1 Actinosynnema sp. | reverse complement strand
TCTGAGGTCCGGCACGACCATCGGCGTTCCGGTCACCGGGTCCGGCACCACCACGCTCGGCAGGTCGAACACCTCCCGCACCAGCGCGGCGTCCACGATCGCGGACGGCGCGCCCTCGGCGACCACCCGACCGTCGCGCATCGCCACGAGGTGGTCGGCGTACCGGCAGGCCTGGTTGACGTCGTGCAGCACCGCGATCACGGTCCGCCCCCCGTCGCGCAACCCCGCCAGCAGCTCCAACAACCGGTACTGGTGCGTCAGGTCCAAAAAGGACGTCGGCTCGTCCAGCAGCAGGTACGGCGTGTCCTGGGCCAGCACCACGGCCACCCACACCCGCTGCCGCTGCCCACCGGACAGCTCCCGCACCGGCCGGTCCACCAGCTCCGCCACCCCGGCCGCCTCCACGGCCCGCGCGACGGCGGCCTCGTCCTGCTCCGACCAGGCCGACAGCAGCGACTGGTGCGGGAACCGCCCGCGCGCCACCAGCTGCCGCACCCGGATGTCCTCCGGGGCGACGGGTTCCTGCGGCAGGAACCCGAGCGAGCGGGCCAGCGCCTTCGTCGGGTAGTCGCCCACGGACCTGCCGTCGAACGCCACCTCCCCGCCGGAGGCCTTGAGCAGCCGCGCGAACGCGCGCAGCAGCGTCGACTTCCCGCAGGCGTTGGGCCCGACGACGGCGGTGAACGCCCCGTCCGGCACGTCCAGGGCGAGCCGGGTCGACACGACCCGCTCCCCGTAGCGCAGGGTCACGTCCCTGGCGGTCAAGCGCGCGGTCACGACCGCCGCACCTCCTTGGTGAGCAGCCAGATCAGGTAGCAGCCGCCGATGGCCGTGCTGACCACGCCCACCGGAAGCGAGACGGGGGCCAGCAGCATTTGCGCCACCAGGTCGGCCCCCTGCAGCAGCACCGCGCCGGTCAGCGCGGCGGGCAGCAGCGGGATGCCGGGGGAGCGGGCCAGCCTGCGCCCGATCTGCGGCGCGGCCAGCGCGATGAACGCCACCGGCCCGGCGACGGCGGTCACCGTCGAGGTCAGGCCGACGCCGACCACCACCAGCTCCAACCGCAGCCGCTCCAGCCGGACCCCGGTGGTGACCGCCAGCTCCGGGCCGAGCCCGGCCTGGCCGACGTCCCGCGAGCGGACCGCCAACCACCCCAGCAGCACCACGACCACGCTGAACGGGATGCCCAGGTCCGCCCAGCCGACCCCGTTGAGCGAACCGGCGCTCCAGCCGACGGCGGCGATCGCCACCTCCAGCTCCGCGCGCAGCACGATCCACGAGTTCAGCGCCGTCAGCACCGCGTTCACCGCGATGCCGATGACCACCAGCCGCAACCCGGACAGCCCGCCGCCCAGCGACAGCAGGTACACCGCCGCGGCGGCCACCGCCCCGCCGAGCACCGAGCTGAGCGCCAGCTGACCGGGCGTGCCCGCGAGCACGGTGATCGCGATCAGCGCGCCGGTGTAGGCGCCCGCGTCCAGCCCGATCACGTCCGGGCTGCCCATCGGGTTGCGGGTCAGGTTTTGGAACACCGCGCCCGCCAGCCCCAGCGCCACACCGAACACCAGCCCGGCGGCCACGCGCGGCGCCCGCCACTCGCGGATCACCACCCCGCCGTTCCCGGTCAGCGCGGAGAGCACCTTGGCCGGCGAGGCCCACGACGCCCCGGAGCACAGCCCCAGCAGCCCGAGCCCCAGGATCAGCACCACCACGCAGCCGGTCAGCACCAGCACGCGCCGCTCCACGCGGGCGGTGAACCGGCCCGCGCGCACCACGACCGCGCCCGTCACAGCTCCGCCGCCCCGTACTTGCGGACCGCCCAGGCCAGCACCGGCCCGCCGAGGAACGCGGTCACGATCGCCACCGGCACCTCGCCGGTCGGCAGCAGCACGCGGGAAGCGGTGTCCGCCACCAGCAGCAGCACCGGACCGAGCACCAGCGCGTACCCCACCAGCCACGGCGCCGAGGCCCCCGCCGCGCGCCGCGCCAGGTGCGGCACGATCAACCCCACGAACAGGATCGGCCCGGCCACCGCCGTCGCCGCCCCCGCCAGCACGGTCACCAGCACCAGCGCCCCCACCCGAACCCGCGCCACGTTCGCCCCCAGCGCCCGCGCCACGCCCTCGCCCAGCGCCACCGCGTTGAGCTGCCTGCTCAGCACCAGCGCGCCCACCAGGGCCACCACGATCGCCAGCAGCGGCACCGTCGTCGGCGCCTGCTCGCGCCCGGCCAGCGACCCCACCGCCCAGAACCGGTACTGGTCGAACACCTCCGGCACCAGCAGCCGAAGCCCCAGGCCCACGCCGGACAGCACGGAGGTCAGCGCCACCCCGGTCAGCACCAGCCGCAGCGGCGAGGTCCGGCCGACCGCGTACACCAGCAGCGCGGCCAGCACGGCCCCCAGCACCGACAGCGCCAGCTCGCCGGCCGCGCCCGCGAGCCCCAGCGCCGAACCGACGGTGATCGCGAACCCGGCCCCCGCCGTCACGCCCAGCACACCGGGCTCCGCCAGCGGGTTGCGCGACAGCGCCTGCACCAGCGCGCCCGCCACCGCCAGCGCCGCACCGGCGGCCACCGCCAGCACCGCGCGCGGCGCGCGCACGTCCCACACGATCATCGCGTCGGGCGAGCCGTCCGGGGACAGCAGCACCCGCACCACGTCACCGGGGGCGATCGAGCGCGCCCCCACCCCCAGGCTCACCACGGCGGCCACCACCAGCAGCACGACGGCGGCGGCCCGGCGCGCGACCCGCGCCCCGGCCGCCGCCCGCGTCGCACGGCGCACGTGGCCAGCCGCGGCGCGAACCCCTCGTCCGCGGGCGGGAGCGTCAGCTTCGCGGCCTCGTAGGTCGCGGCCTCGGTGTAGCGCAGCGGGAAGGTCTTGCCCGCCTTCACGGCGGGAAGCTCCTTCCACAGCGGCGAGTCCATGACGTACTGCACCGGGGCGGGCACCGAGCCGTCGGCCTTCACCGAGTAGGTGATCGCCTCGGCCTCGGCGAACGCGGCGGGCAGCTCCTCGATCGACGGGTACTCGCTGACGTCGCGCGAGCCGCCGCCCTTGACCTTGACCTCGCCGTAGTAGCTCGCGCCGAGGTCCTGGGCGATGTTGGTGCCCCAGGAGCCGTCGAACTCGCGCTGGAAGTTGCCCTTGGCGACCTCGCCGTACGCGCCCACGTGCGCCAGCTTCAGGCTCGGCAGCACGTCCTTGTACTTCGCGGCCAGGTCGGCGGCCTGCTTCTCGTACTCCGCCTTGACCGCGTCGAACTTCGCGACCGCGCCCGCCGCGTCGGCCTGCTTGCGCGAGAGGTCCCGCCACATCGACGGCACCGACGGCCCGATCGCGACCACCGGCGCGATCGACTCCAGCCGCTTGAGGTCGATGTCGGCCAGCACCGGCTTGGGCACGCCGATCACGATCAGGTCCGGCTCGGCCTCGGCGATCGCCTCGTAGTTGGTCTCCGAGGCGGCCTCGCCCGCGACCTTCGGCAGCTCCTCGTACTTCTTACGGTCTTCGGCGTCCATCATAGGGACGCCGCGCCACCAGGCGGAGATCCCCACCAGCGCAGCGTCGGCATCCACCAGCGCGGGGACCGCGTACCCGGTCGCGATGACGCGCTGGGGGGAGGCCGGGACGGTGATCTCGCCGTTGTCGGCGGTCACCACGCGCGTCTGGTTCGCGTCGGCGGTGGACTGCGCGTCGCCGCCCGCGCCCTCGCCGGACGTGCCGGACGAGCAGCCGACCGCGAGGGCCAGCGAGAGCAGCAGCGCGCCCGCGACGCGGGGGGACCTGGCAGTGGTGGACATCGTTGTTTTCCTCATTCGGTTGCGGCGTCGGCCTTGCTCGGCCCGCTCATGAGGCGGGCCCGTCTCAGTGGTCGTGCTCGTGCCCCTGGTGCCCGTGCTCCGGGTGCTCGTCGTCCTCGTCGAAGTCCGCGACGCCGCGCTTCCAGTAGCCGGTGATGTCGTGGTCCTCCTTGGACAAGCCCAGTTCCTCGCGCACCCAGCGGCGCAACGGCTTGATCACCCCGGCCTCGCCCGCGATCCACGCGTACAACCGCGCGCCCTCGGGCCTGGCGACGGTGCGCACCGCGCGCTCCAGCACGTCGCTGCTCCCCGGCGGGACGTCGCCCCGGTGCAGCCAGTGCACCCGCACGTCCTCCGGCGCGGACAGCTCGATCTCCTCACCCGCGTCCGCGACCTCGATGAACGCCCAGCCCGCCGC
>NZ_JBQGCX010001479.1:0-8444 GCF_052038725.1 Actinosynnema sp. | reverse complement strand
GGGTGTGCCCGGCCCGTAACCCCCCCTTCGGCGCGGATCACCTGCGCAGGCCGAGGCGCTGGATCAGCGTCCGGTAGCGCGCGATGTCGGACTTCTTGAGGTAGTCGAGCAGGCGGCGGCGACGGCCGACCAGCAGCAGCAGACCACGACGCGAGTGGTGGTCGTGCTTGTGCTTCTTCAGGTGCTCGGTCAGGTCGGAGATGCGCTTGCTCAGCAGCGCGACCTGCGCCTCGGCCGAACCGGTGTCCGTGTCGTGGACGCCGTACTCGGTGAGGATGGTCTTCTTCTGCTCGGTGGTCAGTGCCACTTCGTGGTGCTCCTCAATCGCCTGGAAATCGGTGCCGTGGAGCCCCGGCGAACCGGGGTAGGCGGTGCTGGCCGCCACGGACCGCAGCCAGACCCAACGTGGTAGGTTACCAGCAGTTGCGGCCACTAAGCCGAAGGCGTGGCCAATTGCACCCGCTCGAGAACGGTGTAGCCGACTCCCAGCTCGCTCCGGACCAGCGCGACCTCACCCGCCGTCCACTCCGCGCCGGTGAAGTCCAGCCTGGGGAACCGCTTGGCGCGCCGCGACCTCGCGATCGTGACGTGCGCCTGCCAGTCCGGGAGCGCGCCCGCCGCGCGGGCCAGCGGCTCCACCTCGCCCTCGACCCCGACCCACAGCACGCCGGGGAAGTGCCCGCACCCGCTGAACCGCACGGACGGGGCAGCCATTCCCTCGAACGGGGTCAGCTTGCCGTCCGGGTCCGCCTCGCCGTGGAAGCACAGCGTGAGGTGCCACCGCTCGGACGGGGACCAGCGCAGCTCGGGGTAGCCGGGCCGCACCTCGGCCAGCGCCCGCTCCAGCTCCGCCACCGCCTCGGGCGGCGGGAACAGGGCGGTGAACAGCCTCAACGGGCCCGGCCCGCCCTGCGCAGCAGGTCCGCGAGCGCCGGGAAGTCCTCGCCCAGCACGTCGGCCGCCTGGAACAGCTCGCGGCGGTCGGCGATCCGGCGCAGGTACGGCAGCAGCGCCGTCTCGTCGTCGGCCCCGTTGACCGGCAGCGAGTCGCGGCTCACCGTGGGCTTGGAGTCGCGCACCTCGTCCAGCGCCCGCTGGAGCGCCTCGGGCGCGCCGGTGGCCACGTCCGGGGTGAGGACCTTGCGCTCCAGCATGATCATCCGGGCGAGCACGGCCGGGTTGCCGATCTTCGCGCGCCGCCCGCTCATCACCTGGCTGAGCATCGGGGCGCTGATCCCCAGCACCTCGGCGAGCTGAGCCTGGGAGACGTTGAAGGCCACCACCAGCCTGCGCACCCGGTCCCCGAGGGGTTCCCCGTACCACTCCCGCTGCAGAGCGAGGTTGCGCTGGACGATCTTGTGGTCCTCCACGTTCGTTCTCGCCCTCCCGGTACCACCCGATGTCGTGAACGTATCCTGCCAAACCCGCGGCCCGGACGAGGCCGGTTCCGCTGACCTGGTCAGATGTCGATCAGGCGTCCGGGAGCTGGACGCGCGCGTCCGCCACGTCCCGGTGCATCTGCTCGACGAGCGCCTCGACGCCGTCGAACTTCACCATCCCGCGCAGCCGGGCGACGAAGTCGAGCGCCACGGTCTGGCCGTACAGGTCGTCGTCGAAGTCGAGCACGTACGCCTCGACGCGGCGCTCCTTGCCGGAGAACGTGGGGTTGGTGCCCACGGACACCGCCGCGCGCATCGTCGGGTGCCCGTCCCGGACGAACCAGCAGGCGTACACGCCGTCGGCGGGCACCGCGGCGGACTCGGGCAGCGACATGTTCGCGGTGGGGAAGCCGAGGTCGCGACCCCGGCCGTCACCGCGCACCACGACGCCCTCCAGTCGGTGCGGCCTGCCGAGCGCGGTCGCGGCGGCTGCCACGTCGCCCGCGTCGATGCACGCCCTGGTGTAGGTGGAGGAGTAGGTAACCCCGTCGTCGGACAACAGATCCGCTCCCTCGGTCACGAAACCGAACCTCTGCCCCAGCTCCCGCAGCAGTTCGACGTTGCCCGCCGCCCTGCTGCCGAAGGTGAAGTTCCGGCCGACGACGACCGCTGCCACGTGCAGCCGGTCGACGAGGACCTCGTGGACGAACTCGTCGGCGGGCATCCTGGACAGCTCGGGGGTGAAGGGCACGACGCAGAAGACGTCGACGCCCAGCGCCTCCACGAGCTCGGCCCGCCTGCGCAGGTCGGTGAGCTTGGCCGGGTGGCTGCCCGGCCGCACGACCTCGGCCGGGTGCGGGTCGAAGGTCATGACGACCGACGGCACGCCGCGCTCGGCCGCCGTCTCCACCGCGCGCCGGATGAGGGCCTGGTGGCCGCGGTGCACGCCGTCGAACGAGCCGACGGTCAGCACGCAGCGCCCCCACCCTCCGGGGATCTGGTCGAGTCCTCGCCACCGCTGCACGGGGTGCAGCCTACGGGCAGCGGTGACGCCCGCCGCGCGCGCTGTCCCCCGTCCGGTGATCACCGGGCGGCGGGGTGGGAGCGGGGGCGGGGGTCGCGGCGGGCGGACGGCGCACGTCAGCGCGGGTGATCATGGTCGGTGGCGGTGGGGCGGGCGGTCGCCGGGCGGCGGGCGCGGTGGCTGCGGGGTGACGCGCGTCATGCCGGGTGGTGCGGGGGCGCGGATCACCCGAGCGGGGTCGCCTGCGCGGGCGGGGGTGCGCGGGGATCGCGGGCAACCGTGGCGGGCGGGGTGGAGCGGACCGCCGGGGCGGGCCGGGGTCCCCCCTGGGAACGGGCCGCCCGCCGGTCCACCCTGGACGGTGGGCCGGCGGACGGCTGGGATTGCGCGGCGGAGGTGGGCGGTCAGCCCGCGGGGGTCAGGACGACGACCGGCTTGGCCAGCGGGCCCTCGTCCTTCGCCAGGGCGACCACGTGGCCGTCCGGGCCGAACACGCCGTAGGTGCCCTCCACCCCGCCCGCGCGCAGGCGCTGGCCGTGGGACAGGGCGACGACCTCGCTGGGTGTGATCTCGCGGCGCGGGAACGCCGCCGACACCGCGGCGTCCAGGTCGAGGGACAGGCCGGGCTCGTCGGCGAGCTGCTCCAGGGTCCGGGCCACGCGCAGGTCGAACGGGCCGACCCTGGTGCGGCGCAGCGCGGCCAGGTGGCCGCCGACGCCCAGGTCGGCGCCGAGGTCGCGGGCCAGCGCGCGCACGTACGTGCCGGAGGAGCACTCGACCAGCACGTCCAGCTCGGTCGCGTCGGCCTCGCGGCGGATCGACAGCACGTCGAACCGGTGCACGGTGACCGGGCGCGGCGGCAGCTCGACCTCCTCGCCCGCGCGGACGCGGGCGTAGGCGCGCTTGCCGTCGATCTTCACGGCGCTGACCGCGCTGGGCACCTGCTGGATGGCGCCGGTGAGCTTGGCGACGCCCGCGCGGATCGCGTCCTCGGGCACGGCGGTGGAGTCCGCCTCGGACAGCACCTCGCCCTCGGCGTCGTCGGTGGTGGTGGAGGCGCCGAGGCGGATCGTGGACAGGTAGGCCTTGCTGTCGAGCGCGAGGTGGCCGAGCAGCTTGGTGGCGCGCTCGACGCCGAGGACGAGCACGCCGGTGGCCATCGGGTCGAGCGTGCCCGCGTGGCCGACCTTGCGGGTGCCGAGGATGCGGCGCACCTTGGCGACCACGTCGTGGGAGGTCATGCCGTCGGGCTTGTCCACGACGACGAGACCGGGCGGAACAGCGGGGCGGGGAGATGCGGGCACGGCGGGACATCCTATTTGCCGTCCGCGCGCCCGCCCCTCCGGAGTGGGGGACGGTCGCCCGGACGGGCGGGATCAGGCCGCGAGGCGCATGTCGAAGCGGCCCCGGCGGATCTGCACTGGCACCTCCTCGCCCCGGTCCTCGGCGGCGAACACGGCGGCGCGGGCCCGGCGCCACCACACGACCGTGCGCCAGGTGCCGAGCACCAGCACGACGGCCGCGGACAGCAGCGCCACCCGGTACGCCTGCGCGGGCGGCAGGAACGACACCACGTCCAGCAGCACGCCGATGACCAGCGCCATGACGGTGATCGCGGCGAACCCGCCGACGTTCGCGACCCCGGTCGCGGTGCTCACCCGGTGCAGCGGGTTGTAGTCCCTGACCAGCGCGAACGCCACGCTGGACGCGGGACCGCCGAGCGAGAGCAAGCCGAACGCGACCGGCAGCAGCGGCTGCGGCAGCACCCCGCCCGGCCAGCCGAGCAGCACCGCCCAGACGCCCACCGCGACGGCCAGGTACCCGCCGACGAGCGGCATCCGCCACTCCGGGTTGCGGGCGATGACCCCGCCGAGCACCGGCCCGGCGACCAGGCCGACCACGACCATCACGCTCAGCACGGCCGACGCGCTCGCGGCGGGCATCCCCTGCGCCTCGACCAGGTACGGGTAGCCCCACAGCAGGCTGAGCAGCATGGGGGTGGACATGGTGGTGAAGTGGACCCAGAAGCCGAGCCGGGTGCCGGGCACGTGCCAGGCCTCGGCGACCTTGCGGCCCACCACGCTCAGCCGCACCCGCTCGGGCTCCGGCTGCGCGACGCCGTCGGGGCTCTCCCGCACCTTCAGCGCCACCACGGCCGCGTAGGCGGCGGTGGCCGCGCCCGCGACCAGGAACGTGGTGGTCCAGCCGATGCCGTCGAGCATGAGGGTCAGCGGCACGGTGGCCGCCAGGTTGCCGATCGCGCCGAGCGCGGAGGACAGCGACATCACCACGGTGAACCGGCGCGGCGGGAAGTGCGCGGCGGCCAGCCGCAGCACGCTCACCCAGGTCATGGCGTCGCCGACGCCGAGCACCGCGCGCGCGGCGAGGCCGAGCGGGTACGAGTGCGCGAGGGCGAACAGGGTCTGCCCCAGGCCCATGACGAGCGCGGCGGCGACCAGCACGCGGCGGGGGCCGAACCGGTCCACCAGCAGCCCGGTGGGGATCTGCATGGCCGCGTACAGGCCGATCTGCAGCACGGTGAACGCGCCGAGCGCGGCGGACCCGACGGCGAACCGCTCCCCCGCCTCCAGGCTGGCGACCCCCAGCGAGGTGCGGTGGAACAGGGCCGCGACGTAGACGACGACGGCGGTGGACCAGATCAGCCACGCTCGGCGCGTGGCGCGATCGACCGGCAAGACCTCACAACTCCTCGGGCGGTGCGGGTGTCGACACTCCTTCCATCGACAACCATTGTTTACCGTTAACAATTCCGGCGGGCAACGCTCGTCACACGGCCGCGCCGGGAACCGCCCACCTGCCGGAGCGGGTCCGCAGCACCACGGCCACCAGGCGCAGCGCCATGAACGCGGACAGCCCGGTCCAGATCCCCGACAGGCCCCACCCGAACGCCAGGCTCAACCAGATGAGCGGCAGGAACCCGGCGGCGGCCGACAGCAGCGTCGCGGTGCGCAGGAACGCCGCGTCGCCCGCGCCCAGCAGCACCCCGTCGAGCGCGAACACCACCCCGGCGATCGGCTGGAGCGCCACGAAGAACCACCAGGCGTTCGGGATCTCCCCGAGCACGCCCGCGTCCCCGGTGAACAGGCCGGGGAGCACCCCGGACAGCGCGGCGAACAGCACCCCGAGGCACGAGCCGAACACCAGCCCGTACCGGGTGACCTGCCGCGCGAAGCCCCGCGCGTCCTCGCGCCGGTCCGCGCCGAGGAACGCGCCCACGATCGACTGGGCGGCGATGGCCAGCGAGTCCAGCACGAGCGCCAGGAACGTCCACAGCTGGAGCACCACCTGGTGCGCGCCGACGGCGGCGACCGAGGTCCGGGCGGCCACCGACGCCGCCGACAGGAAGCACGCCTGGAACGCCAGGCTGCGCAGCACCAGGTCGCGGCCCACGCCGAGCTGGGCGCGCATCAGCGCGGGCGCGGGCCGCAGCGGCGCCCGCTCCACCACCAGCGCCCGCAGGAACAGCCCGGCGGACAGCAGCTGGGCGACCACGTTCGCCACCGCGGAGCCCTCGAGGCCCCAGCCCGCGGTGTGCACCAGCAGCGGGCACAGCACCGCCGACACCGCGTTGCCGAGCAGCACGTACCGCAGCGGGCGGCGGGTGTCCTGGACCCCGCGCATCCAGCCGTTGCCCGCCATCGTCACGAGCACCATCGGCGCGCCGAACAACGCGATCCGCAACCACGACACCGCCTCGGCCGCGACGACCTCGTCGCCGACCAGCAGGCGCGCGGCGGGCCCGGCGAGCAGCTGCCCCAGCACGATCACCAGCGCGCCGACCGCCAGCGCCAGCCAGGTCGCCTGCACGCCCTCGGCCACCGCCTCCGCGCGGCGACCGGCGCCGAACAGCCGGGCGGTGCGCGCGGTGGTGCCGTAGGACAGGAACGTCAGCTGCGTGGCGACCTGGGTGAACAGCACGCCGCCCAGCGCGAGACCGGCCAGCGGCAGCGCGCCGAGGTGGCCGACGACGGCCGTGTCCACCAGCACGTAGAGCGGCTCGGCCGCCAGCACCACCAGCGCGGGCGCGGCCAGTCCGACGACCCTGCGCGCTGGAACCCGTTCGACCACCACTCGCACCCCCATGCTCGACCGGGATCAGCCAAGCACAGGGGTGAGCGGATTCCGGACGGTCCTTACCGGCGCGGGCTCTACCGGCGCAGGTCGCGCGGTTCGCCCGCCGCGGCCACGACGGTCTCCAGCGCCTGCCGCAGCCGCTCCAGCACCTCCTCGGCGCTCCCGGCGGCGGTGAACCCGGCGGCCAGCCGGTGCCCGCCCCCGCCGAGCAGCTGCGCCACCTCGCGCACGTCCACCCGGCTCACCGCGCGCAGCGACCCCGACCAGCGGCCCGGACGCAGCTCCTTGAGCACGGCGGCGACCTCGGCCTCGGTGGTGGTGCGCACCAGGTCCACGACGCTCTCGACCTCCTCGGAGCGCAGCCCGGCCGCGTCCTCCAGGGTCACCACGGCGTGCACCAGGCCCAGCCCACCGGCGGCCGACGGCTCCAGCCGGGCGCGCCCGAGGACCCCGGCGAGCATCGCCAGGTAGCCGAAGGGGTGCGAGTCCATCAGGGAGCGGGCGAGCGCCTCGCCGTCCACACCGGCCGCGATCAGGCGCGCGGCCACCAGGTGGGTGGACTCGGTGGCGTGCCGGAACGAGCGGGTGTCGGTGACCAGGCCCGCGTAGACGCAGCGGGCCACCGGCTCGTCCAGCTCCACGCCCAGCTCGTCGAGCACGCGCAGGACCACGACGGCGGTGGCCTCGGCGCGGTCGTCGACGATGTTGATCGTGCCGTAGCCGGGGTTGGACACGTGGTGGTCGATGACCACCACGTGCTCGGCGGTGGCGATCCGGCCGCCGAGGTGGCCGAGCCTGCCGACGCTGCCGCTGTCCAGGGCCACGAGCACCTCGGGGCGCTCGGGCACCTGCGACGGCGGCACCAGCAGGCCCGCCACGTCCAGCCCCGCCAGCGAGCGGGGCACCTCGGCGGGTTCGGAGAAGGACACCCGAACGGTCGCGCCGCGCCGGTGCAGCGCCAGACCGAGGGCCAGGGCGCTGCCCAGCGCGTCGGCGTCCGGGTTCACGTGCCCGAGCAGCGTGACGTCTCGGGCCCGCTCCAGCACGCGTGCGGCTGCGGCGACGGCCGCGTTCAGGTCATCCACGACCCGAACGCTAGTCGGACTCCTCCACCTCACGCGCGGCCTTGTACGGATCCGCTTCGCCCGCGGGCTTCGCGTCGGAGGCGATGCGCGCCACCTCGGCGTCCAGCTCGCGGGCCTTGGCCAGCAGCTCGTCCATCTTCCGGGCCTCGTCGGGCACGGTGTCCGTGACGAAGGTCAGGGTCGGCGTGAACCGCACCCCGGTCTGCTGGCCGACCGTGCTGCGCAGCACGCCCTTGGCCTTCTCCAGTGCAGCCGCGGCGCCCGCGAGGTCCGGCTCGGAGTCGAGCTTCTCGCCCAGCACCGTGTAGTACACCGTCGCGTCGTGCAGGTCGCCGGTCACCTTCGTGTCGGTGATCGTGACCCTGGCCAGCCTGGGGTCCTTGACCTGGTGCTCCAGCGCGGACGCGACGATCTGCGAGATCCGCTTGGCCAGCTTGCGAGCCCGTGCCTGGTCGGCCACGGCGCTCCCTCCTCTTCCGCTACTCGTCCTCCGGCCCGACCAGCCTGTGGCGGGCGGAGAGCAGTTCCAGTTCGGGGCGTCCCGCGACGAGCCGCTCGCAGGCGGCGAGGACATCCCTGACATGCTCCGCGTCGGCGGCGGCGACCGCCACTCCGATCAGGGCGCGCCTGTGCAGGTCGAGGTGGCCCGCCTCGGAGGCGGACACCTCGAACTTGCGCTTCAGCTCGGCCACGACGGGCCGAACCACCGATCGCTTCTGCTTGAGCGAGTGCACGTCGCCCAGCAGCAGGTCCAGCTCCAGTGCTCCTACGTACAAGTGTCAGACCGCTGTTTATCCACCGCGGCGGGTGCGCTATGGGACTTGCGGAACGGGACACGGGGCCGCCACCAGGGCGGCCCCG
>NZ_JBQGCX010001478.1:0-1785 GCF_052038725.1 Actinosynnema sp. | reverse complement strand
CAACGAGGTGAACCTGGCGCTGGCGCTGGGCGGGGCGTCCGCGGTCACCGGGTTCGGGGCGGCGCTGGCCGAGCTGACCGACGCGGCGCTGGAGTGCGGGTGCGGGGCGGACGGGCACGAGGAGGCCGCGGAGGTCTCGATGGGCGCGGCGCTGTGGTACCTGCTGATGCCGCGCTACCTGGTGGGGGCGCAGTTCGCCGCGTTCCGGGCGGCCGGGGGCGAGGTGGCGCGGGCGTACCGGGTTCCGGCTGCGCGCGAGCGGTCCGCCGGGTGCTCGGTCGTGGACTCGGACGTGCTGTTCGACGTGGACTGGTCACCGCTGTGGGTGGTGCGGGCGGATCCGGTGGGGGTGCGGGCGGAACGGGTGGCGCGGCGGGCGGTGCTGCCGGGCGGGGACGGGGCGGGGTGCGCGGCGCGGGCGCGGGACGTGCTGGCGCGCTGCGGGGAGGCCGAGCCCGTCGACCTGCGGGAGGTGGACTGGCCGGGGGTGTTCGACGCGGCGCTGGCCGCCGCAGGGGCGCCGCCCGCGCCCGCGCTGCGGGAGTTGGTGGCGCTGGTGTGGCGGCAGGTGGTGCTGGGCGAGGAGGTGGTCCGGGACGCGCGGCTGCTGGTGGACGTGGACGTCGCGGTCCGGGACAGCTACGCGGCGCCCGGTGGGCTCGCGGCGCGCAGGGCGTTCTTCGGGGTGCTGAGCGGCGCGGTGGAGCTGGCGGGGCTCAACCCGTACGGCAGGCTCGCCGACGGGTTGGCCGCGCTGTGCCGGTGAGGGGCCACCGGGGGGAGCCGCCGGTGAGAGCGCTCCCCGCACCTGACGTGGGAGCGCTCTCGCGCGGGCTCAGCCCCGCTTGCCGAAGCGGAACTTCCACGGCATGACCGCGGATTCCAGCTGCACCTTGAGCGTCATCTTCGACGCGCCCTCGGCCCGCTCCTCGAACGTGATCGGCACCTCGGCGATGCGCTTGCCCGCCTGGACGACCCGGTGGTTCATCTCGACCTGGAACGAGTACCCGTTGCTGCGGATCGTGCCCAGGTCGACGGCGCGCAGGGCGTCCGCCTTCCACGCCTTGAACCCGGCGGTCGCGTCGCGCACCCCGAGCTTGAGGATCGTGTTGACGTAGGTGTTGGCCCACGCGGACAGCAGCCTGCGGTGCCAGGCCCACTCGCTGGCCGCCGACCCGCCCGGCACGTACCGGGAGCCGAGGACCACGGCGGCGTCGGTGGTGGCGAGGGTCTCGACCATGGTCGGGATGACCTCGGACGGGTGGGACAGGTCGGCGTCCATCTGGACCACCACGTCCGCGCCCTCGTCCAGCGCGCGCGTCATGCCCGCGACGTAGGCCCGGCCGAGGCCGTCCTTCTCGGTGCGGTGCAGCACGCCCACGACGTCGGGGTGCTCGCGCGCCAGGGCGTCGGCGACGTCGCCGGTGCCGTCCGGGGAGCTGTCGTCGACGACCAGCACGCGCAGGTCCTCGACGGGCAGCGCGAGCAGTTCGGCGACGAGCACGGGCAGGTTCTCCCGCTCGTTGTAGGTCGGCACGACCACGACGACCTTGGTGGGACTGTTCTCCATCGGGGGTTCCTCAGCAGCACCGGCGGGCAGCGAAACGCTGTTACTCACGGTGACCGTAGCGCATGGGCGGTCAGCCCGCCGCCCGTTCGCGCGAGGCGCTCCCCCTGTCCGGCCGCACCCGGCCGACGCCGGTCAGGCGGGGCCGAGGAGCCGGTCGGCCAGCTCGCGCAGGTGCCCGCGCACCCGCTCGCCGCTCCAGCCGCGCTGGTCGACCA
>NZ_JBQGCX010001477.1:0-2001 GCF_052038725.1 Actinosynnema sp. | reverse complement strand
GGGTCCTGGACGCATGCGAGCAGGGCGGCCGCGTCGAAGAGGTGCCGTTCGCGGTCGCGGCTGTCGGTCGTGTACGCGCCGGCTTTCAGGATGACTGCGGCGAAGGGGCGCGGGACCGAGATGGTCGAGATGGTGCCGGGGACGATCTCGATCGTGGCATTCACGGTTCGACGCAGCGCCTGCGTGCCTCCCTCGATCTGGACCATGGCGCGTCCGCGGAGGGTCTCGATGACCGTCGGCGCGGGGTGGTCGGCCAGCAGGACGTCGACGCTGTCCGTTGCGCCGGTGACGACGTCCACTCTGCTGCGACCCCGAACGAATCGGTGCGCGGTGTTGTTGCGCGGGTCGATCGCCGCCTGGAGCTGGTATCCGAGGTCCTCCAGCGCCCGGGCGGTCGCGCTGGCGACGCCGCGACTGGTCTCGACGTGAAGGACGATGTCGATGTCGTTGGTCGGGCGGATCACGCCGATCCGGTGGTGCACGGTGTGCAGCTGAGTCATCAGGCCCCCCACGAGACTCCACTTGTCGTGGGGCAACCGCTCGGCCAGCTCGGCCACGTTGGGCCACGGCGGGGACCACCCACCGGGTGGGGAACAAACCTGCAAGGTTTCCCGGGTCATGTCCATCGCTCCAGCGCGACCTGCAGGACCTGTAGGCCTAAGCCTCGTTCGCGGGGATCTAGTGACGCTGCGGCATCCAGGGCCGTCAGCACGGGCAGGGCAGGCGGACGGGCGGTCGCCAGTTGACGGACGATGTCGATGTCGAAGCCGGTGGTGTGGATGACAACGGTTCCGGTCGGGTCGGGCGCCAGGCCGAAGCGTCGGACGGCCTGCCCCAGCCAGTCGGTCGAGCAGTAGCCCCGGACGTGCTCTGGGCCCTCGGAAGGGGTGAATGTACTCAGCGGGGCAGGGTCCAGTCCGGCTGCAGGTACCAGTCCGAGCACGGCGGAGTCGGTCACGACCAGCTCGTCGCTCAACCGGGCGAGAGCGGCCGGGTGGGCGCGGAGGGTGTGGACCTGCGCCCGGTCGCGGGTACGCCCGACAAGCTCTCGCGGGCGGGTCTGGGTCAGCAGCCTGCGAAGGCGCGACGTCTGGGGGGCACCCAGCCAGCTCATGGGTAACCCCGACAGCAGCGCGATGGCTGCCCATGCGGTGGGTTCCGCCCAGGCTCGAGTCCGGTGCTTCCCACCCGTTCGTGCTCGGTACCGGTCGACCGAGGCTGCGTTGATCAGGCCTCGAGCCGACTGCTGGAGGGGTCCGCCCGCGAGCAGCTGGCGCACGCGGCGGGGCGTGACACCGAGCAGGCGCGCGGCCTCCTCAGTGGAGTAGAAGTCTCCGCTCACCGACATACAAACAGTTTCTACTTTCGGAAGCCATCTGTAAACACCCGCACTACACCGTTCGTCCACCTGTCGCGAACGTGTCTCGTGCACGGCTCGGGCCGGCGTACGGGCGAGCCGCAGCAGATGCCCGTGCGTGGTGGGCAGGGTGGGCAGGTGGTCTGCGTGAGCAACTCACTCGCGACCCCTCGGGACTGTTCCGTACGGTCCTGGGGTGTTCGCCATCGACCTCGCCCGGGAGGACCTGCGCCAGGGGCGGCCGTGGATGGCGCGGGACCGGCTGCTGGGCACCCTGGGGACGCGTCGAGCCGATGCGGAGGCGCTGGAGCTGCTGGGTGAGGTGTACGCGGTCATGAACGACCTGCCCGCAGCGGGGGCGGCGTGGTTCCTGACGGCGACACCGGCCAGCACGGACACCGCCGCCGCGGCGGCGGCCTTCAGCGCGAGGTACCCGAACCCGGCGGCTCGTGCCGAGCGGCTGCCCATGCATCGGCCGTTGAAGGAGTACCCGCCGGAAGTGGTCGACCGGGTCGCAGCGCTGCAGGAGGAACTCGACACCGCGGGCTGGTCCTGGCACCCCCCGGCCAAGCCTCAGCCGTCGGGACGGCGTCCGCTCCGGCGCAGCCGCCACTCGTTCCAGGAGCTCGACGAGGACGACGGCG
>NZ_JBQGCX010001476.1:0-1981 GCF_052038725.1 Actinosynnema sp. | reverse complement strand
GGTCGTGGGCGGGGGCTGAGCCGACCGTGGCCGCCCCGGTCCGGGCTCCGGGCCGGGGCGGCTGCGGGCAGCGGTTTCCCGTAGGGGCCCACCACCCGCCGCACACCTCTCCCGGCCCACCTGAATCCGGAGCTTCCCCTTGCGGGGCAACGGGTGCCGCCGTGCGCGCCGGGGCCCGTGCCCCGATGGGCGGCACCCGCCCGCCGGGGCGGCCCGCCCGCTCCCATTGGCGCGGAATGATCTCCGGGTGACAGTGGGGTCATGCACCAGGGCCTGGACCGCGCGGAGCGCCAGCACGACGCGTCCCCGACGCGGACCGCCCTCCCCGCGCCCCGGCGCCCCGGAGAAGGGCGGAGCGCGATGAACGAGACCACCTCCCCGCTGTTCCGGTCGCTCGCCGAGCTGGGCGTGGCCCACTCGACGCGCACCAGCGCGCGCGGCGTGCCGTACGCGGCGTTCCGGCTGGCGGGCGCGCACGGCGACCTGTCGGTCACCGCCGCGGACGAGCAGGGCGTGCTCCGCCTGACCGCCCACGACGTGCTGCCCGACGTGCCGGGGGAGCGCCTGGTCGAGGCGAACCGGGGGCTGCCGCTGGCCCGCGCCTACCGCTCCCCGGACGACGGGACCCTGGAGGTCGCGCTGGGCTGCCACGTCGGCGCCCGCTTCCCCGAGCCGCTCCAGGTGTGGATGCTGCTCGGCCACCTGGTCGCGTCCTGCAGGCTCGTGGTGGAGGGCGGCGGCTCGCTGGGCCTGCCGGAGCTGGGCGGGTCGGGCGTGGCGCTGCCGCCCACGATCTCCCGGATCGCCCTGGAGGACGGCCGGGCGGCGTGGGTGGAGCTCGGCACGCGCGGCGACTGGTTCGTCGCGGTCGCCGACTACGCCCCGGCGACCGCGGTGCCACCCGGCCCCGAGGCCGAGGCGACCCTGCAGCGGCTCCAGCGCTGGATCCCGGCGGGCCGCTACTGCGAGAGCCCGGAGGGCGGCCTGCGCGCCGAGGTGGCCACCCCGGTCCTGGGCGACGCCGCCGCGCTCGTCGACTGGACGGAGGGCCAGGCCCGGCTGATGCTCCAGGTGGCCGCCCACCACCTCGGCCTGCCCGATCCCGGCCGCTGAGCCCGCCCGCTGAGTCCGCCTGCTGAGCCCCGCCCGGTGGCCCCGGCCTACCGCAGGTCCGCCGCGGCGGACCGGTAGTGCGCGGGCGCCACCCCGTTGTACCGCTTGAACGCGTGCGAGAACGCGAACGGCGAGCTGTACCCCACCCGCTGCGCCACCCCGTGCAGCGGCAGCTCGGTCTCCTTGAGCAGCTTGCTGGCCAGCACCATCCGCCACCACGCCAGGTAGGCCATCGGCGAGCGCCCGGTCAGCGCGGTGAACCGCCTGGCCAGCGTCGCCCTGGACATCCCGGCCCGGTCCGCCAGCACCTCGATCCGCCACTGCTCGGCGGGCGAGGTGTGCAGCGCGTCCAGCACCGACGCCACCCCCTCGTCCCGCAGCGCCCTGGCCCACCCGCCGTCGGGGTTGTCCTCCAGCCAGGCCCGCAGCGAGTACACCAGCACCAGGTCCAGCAGCCCGGACACCAGCGCGTCCCGCCCGGACCGCCCGGCCCGCACCTCCCGGCCCAGCAGGTCCACCGCCGCCCGCAGGTCCCGGTGCCCGCCCACGCGCGCGGGCAGGTGCACCACCTCGGGCAGCGCCTCCAGCAGCGGGTGGCTCCTCGACCCGTCGAGCGGGTACTCCCCGCACAGCAGGTCCACCGCGCCGCCCTCCCCGCTGCCGCGCGAGGCCCCGACCGCGCTGAAGGGCACCGCGCCCTCGCTCACCGGCAGGTCCGACAGCACGTGCCCGCCCAGCCGGGGCGCCAGCACCACGTCCCCGACGCCCAGCGGCAGCGGCTCCCCGCGCTCGGGCACCAGCCACCCGCTCCCGCGCAGCAGGACGTGGAACCCCACCCCGCGGCAGGTCGAGAACCGGAACCGCCACG
>NZ_JBQGCX010001475.1:0-9387 GCF_052038725.1 Actinosynnema sp. | reverse complement strand
CGCCCCGCGGGGGTGCCCCGGGGGGCCGCTGGTCCGGTCGATCGACTCCTCCGGAGCCGAAGCCTTGACGGCTGCGCCGTCAAGCGCCAAGCGTCAAGCGTTCCCGTCGAACAGGCTCGTGACCGACCCGTCCTCGAAGACCTCCTGGATCACGCGCGCCAGCAGCGGCGCGATCGGGATCACCGTCATCGCCTCGAAGCGCTTCTCCTGCGGGATCGGCAGCGTGTCGGTGAACACCACCTCGCGCGCGCCGCAGCTCTGCAGCCGCTCCACCGCGGGGCCCGAGAGCACCGGGTGGGTGGCCGCGATCACCACGTCGGACGCGCCCTCGGCGAGGAGCTGGTCCACCGCCTTGGTGATCGTGCCGCCGGTGTCGATCATGTCGTCGATCACCACGCACAGCCGGTCCTTGACCTGGCCGACCACCCGGTTCGCCACGACCTCGTTCGGCCGCAGCGGGTCGCGGGTCTTGTGGATGAACGCGATCGGCGTGCCGCCGAGGGTGTCCGCCCACTTCTCCGCCAGCTTGGTGCGCCCCGCGTCCGGCGAGACCACGGTGATGTCGTGGCCCGCGTACTTGTCGCGCACGTGCTCGGCCAGCAGCGGCATTGCCCACAGGTGGTCCACCGGGCCGTCGAAGAAGCCCTGGATCTGCGCGGTGTGCAGGTCCACGGCCACCAGGCGGTCCGCGCCCGCGGTCTTGAACAGGTCGGCGACCAGGCGGGCCGAGATCGGCTCGCGGCCCCGGTGCTTCTTGTCCTGCCGCGCGTACGGGTAGAACGGCATGATCACCGTGATGCGCTTCGCGGAGGCCCGCTTCAGCGTGTCCACCATGATCAGCTGCTCCATCAACCACTGGTTGATCGGCGCCTTGTGCGACTGGATGACGAACGCGTCGCACCCGCGCACCGACTCCTCGAACCGGACGAAGATCTCGCCGTTCGCGAAGTCGTACGCGGCCTGCGGGGTGACCGAGACGTTGAGGTGCTTGGCCACCTCCTCCGTCAGCTCCGGGTAGGCCCGCCCGCCGAAGAGCATCAGGTTCTTCTTGGGTGTCCCGGACATGATCGGGTTCTTCACGTCAGCGCCCTTCCTCGTTCTTCTCCGCGACCTGAGACAGGGCGCGCTCGGCGGCACCAGCCGCGGCGGTTCCGGGCCGCCGGGTGAGCACCCAGTCGGCGAGGTTGCGCTGGGGACCGCCGGAGACGGCCAGCGCGCCGGGGGGCACGTCGCGCCGCAGCACGGTCCCCGCGCCGGTGTAAGCGCCGTCGCCCACGGTCACCGGGGCGACGAACATGTTGTCGGAGCCGGTCCGGCAGTGCGAGCCGATGACCGTCCGGTGCTTGTGCACGCCGTCGTAGTTGACCGTGACGCTCGCGGCGCCGATGTTCGACTGCTCGCCGATCGTCGCGTCCCCGATGTAGCTCAGGTGCGGCACCTTGCTGCCCGCGCCGATCTCCGAGTTCTTGACCTCGACGAACGTGCCGATCTTGCCGTCCGCGCCCAGCCTGGTGCCGGGCCGCAGGAAGGCGAACGGGCCGACGCTCGCGCCCGCGCCGATCACCGCGCCGCTGCCGTGGGTGCGCACCACGCTCGCGCCCGCGCCGACCGCGCAGGCGGACAGCGTGGTGTCCGGGCCGACGACCGCGCCCTCGCCCACGGTGGTGCCCGCGCGCAGCTGCACGCCCGGCTCCACCAGCGCGTCCCGGCCCAGCTCCACGTCGGCGTCCAGCCAGGTGGTGTCCGGGTCGACCACGGTCACGCCCTCGCGCATCCAGCGCTCGACCAGCCGCCGGTTCAGCTCCTTGCCGAGCCTGGCCAGCTGCACCCGGTCGTTGACGCCCTCCACCAGCCACCGGTCGCCGGTCACCAGCGCGCCGACCCGGCCGCCGTCGCCGCGCGCGATGCCCAGCACGTCGGTCAGGTACAGCTCGCCCTGGGCGTTGTCGGTGCCCAGCCGGGACAGGGCGTCGCGCAGCACGACCGCGTCGAACGCGTACACCCCCGAGTTGATCTCGGTGATGGCCCGCTGGGCCTCGTCGGCGTCCTTCTGCTCCACGATGCCCAGCACCGAGCCGTCCGCGTCGCGCAGGATGCGCCCGTAGCCGGTCGGGTCGTCGAGCACCGCCGTGAGCACGGTCGCCGCGTTGCCGCGCGCCCCGTGCTCGACCAGCAGGGCGCGCAGCGAGTCCGCGTCCAGCAGCGGCACGTCGCCGTAGGTGACCACGACGGTGCCGGTCAGGTCCTCGGGCAGCTCGGCCAGGCCGCAGCCCACCGCGTGCCCGGTGCCCTTCTGCTCCTCCTGGACGGCGACCACGACCTCGCGCCCCAGCGCGCCCGCGACGACCCCCAGGTGCTCGGTGACCGCCTCGCGGCCGTGCCCGACCACCACGGCCAGGTGCGCGGGGTCGGCGCCCGCCGCGGCCCGCACGGCGTGCTCGACCAGCGAGCGACCCGCGAGCCGGTGCAGCACCTTCGGGGTGGCGGAGCGCATGCGGGTGCCCTCACCCGCTGCGAGGACGATAGTGCTGACCGGGGCGGGAACACCCTGGAGCATCAGCGGCTCTCCCTCTGCTGAGTCCGTGCCTGCGGCGGGAGGCCTGGCTCCCGCCAGGTGCCGATACTAAGCCTCCGCGGGTGCTTCCCCGTCTGCCGAAGCAACCTGGCAGCCACCTCTGCGCTTCGCGGTGTACATCGCGGAGTCCGCTCTGGACAGCGCCTGGTTGTCGCTCTCCTGGGGGCGCACCGCGATCACCCCGACCGACAGCGTCACCCCCCTGGACAGGTCGGATGGCAGGCCAGCGACGGCGTCCACGGCTCTGGCCAGCGCCGCCTCGGCCAGCGACAGGGTGGTCCCCGGCAGCAGCACCACGAACTCGTCGCCGCCGTACCTGGCCACCATGTCGTCGCCCCGCAGCGCGTGCCGCAGTGTGCTGGCAATCACGCGCAGGACGTCGTCACCCTCCGCGTGCGAGTGCTTGTCGTTGACGCCCTTGAACCCGTCGAGGTCGACCAGCGCCACCGCCATCGGCAGGGTCTGCGCGGCGACCAGCGCGGCCAGCCGCTCGTCCAGCGCGCGCCGGTTCGGCAACCCGGTCAGCGGGTCCTGCATCGCCTGCTGGGCGATGGCCCCGTGCGCCCTGGTGAGCCGCTCGTGGTCGCGCCGGGTGATCAGCGTGGCGGTGCGGGCCTCCTGCATCAGCCACAGCTCCACCTCCAGCGCGCTCGCGTACGTCTGGAGCGCCGAGACGGTGTGCTCGCCCTGCGGGCCCGCCAGCCGGGCGTACTCGCGCACCAGGCACAGCATCAGCGTCGGCTCGGAGGTGTCGGTGGCCAGCTTCGTGCGGGCGTGCGTGAGCACCTGGAGGGCCTGCTGCGGCAGCTCCTCCATCTCCAGGCAGCGCGCCAGCGCGATCGACACGATGATCAGCTCGCGGGCGTACATGGACAGCTCGCGCAGCGTCCACAGCCGGGCGATGTGCTCGGGGCCGGGGCTCGCCAGCGCCTGCGCCGCGCCGATCACCGGCACCTGCTGCGCGGCGGTGCGGTCCCGCCTGCGCGGGTGCAGCGACTGCAGGAACGGCGCCTCGGTCGCCTCGGCGATCCGCGCGGCCATGGTGAACCGGGCGGCGGCCTCCTCGTGGTTGTTCACCCGCTCCAGCCGCAGCCCCCAGCCCAGCAGCATCCGCACCCGGTTCACCAGGTGCACGTAGATCAGGTGGGGGTTGGCGCTGTCGCGGATCGCGTTGTGGGCCCTGGCCAGGACCTCGTCGGCCATCTCGTAGACGCCGAGCTGGGTGAGGACTAAACCGGTGTTCTGCAGCGCCGAGGCCAGCAGGCGGTCCCAGGTGCGCTTGTCCAGCACCGGGTCCGGGGTGAGGTCCTCCTCCAGCATCGCCAGCCCGTTGGCGATCTCGCTGAGCGCCTTGTCCTCCAGCCCGACCAGCAGGTACCTGCGGCCGAGCAGGGCGTGCGCCTCCGCCTCCAGCACCACCAGGCCGTGCCTGCGGGTGTGGGTGAGCATCTCCTCCAGCAGGGAGTCCGACATGTCGCCGACCCCCGGCGTCACCAGGCGCACGATGGCGGCGGCGCGCAGCAGCTGCGCCACGATCCTGGGCTCGCCCCGGCTCTGCGCCTCGGCGAGGATCTCGTCGACCTCGTTCGCGGCGTCGAGCTGCTCGGCGACGTGGCTGCTCTGCGCCACCGCGACCAGCTCGCTGGCGCGGCCCACCAGCCAGGCGTCGGACATCTCCTGGAGCGCGGGCACGACGCTGGCCTGCTCTTCGACGGCTTCCCCCGGCAGCGACCAACACCCCCCTACGCAGGGCAGGCCGGGCCGGAGGGCCCGACCCGGTTCCGAGACACTCTCGCTCCGCCACCAGGATTCGAACCTGGACCATCGGAACCAAAATCCGAGGTGCTGCCTTTACACCATGGCGGATCGGACGGGGACTTCCCCGGCCGCGGGAACACATCGTGTCACGGGCGGGGGTCCGCGGTCAGCACCACCACGCGAGTGGTGGCACTCTCCTCGTCAGTGGATCATAACGGAGCGTGTAGCGCCTGGTCACGGCGGGGTGGTGAGCGAAGTCACGAACTCGGCCAGCTCGCGCTCGTAGCGCGCCCGGTCGGCGTTCCACGCCGCGACGTGCGCCGCGCCGGGCACCTCGACGTACCGCACGTCCCAGTCCAGCGCCCCGCTCGCGGCCCGCGCGGCCAGGTCCCTGCTGCCCTGCACCGGCACGGTCGTGTCCGCGTCGCCGTGCACCAGCAGCGTCGGCGGGCGGTGCGCGGGCGGGTGGTCGGCCAGGTCGAAGCGGGAGAAGTCCAGGTCCGCCCGCCAGCCGGAGACCAGCTCGGCCAGCGGCACCAGCCAGGTGGGCACGCCGCGCTCGCGGGACTGGAGCTCCAGGGTGCCGGTCCAGCTGGTCACCGGGGCGTCCAGGACGAGCGCGGACACCTCGCCCGCCAGCTCGGAGCGGGCCAGCAGCTGGCCCGCGATCGCGCCGCCCATGGACCAGCCGTAGAGGACGATCCTCGTCGCCCCGCTGTCCCTGGCGTAGCGGACGGCGGCTTCGGCGTCCCGCCACTCCGAGTCACCGAGGTGGTAGAGCCCGTCGGGTGAGGCGGGGGCGCCGTCGTCGTTGCGGTACGTGATCGACAGGACGGTCAGGCCCGCGTCGTGCAGCACCGGGAGCGCGCGGAGGGTCTCGGCGCGGGTGCCCGCCCTGCCGTGCACGGCCACGACCCAGGCTCCGCCCTCGCCGCCGCTGCCGGGGACCAGCCACGCGGGCGCGTCGCCCAGCTCGGTGGGCACGCTCACGTCCCGGTAGTCCAGGCCGAGCGCGCTGCGCGGGTCGCTCGCCCAGACCGAGCCCTCGACGCGGACGCGGGTCCCCGCAGCGGGGGCGGTCCCCCTGACGACCGGCCTGCGGACCTCGCCGCCCGAGCGGGAGGCGACGTCGCCGACCTCCACCTCGCCGCCCGGCCACACCAGGCCCCAGGTCCCGCGCAGGGCGGTGCTCCCCGAGTCGGCCAGGACGATCTCGCCGTCCGACACGCCCAGCACCACGTCCGGGAAACCCGGTCGGGCGGTCGCCGGGTTGAGCAGTTGCTCGCTGTAGTGCCACCCGATGCCGCCCGAGACGGCTGCCGCCAGGACCAGCGAAGCCGCCACCACCACTGCCCCGATCCGCCGAAGGCGGTTGGGCCGAACGCCAGAGAAATCCCGCACCCGATGATCCTGCCCGACCGGGTGACGGGTGGAGGAGCTTCCTGAAAACAACCGGTGAAAACCCGCACCCCCCTGGCGGGAGCGGCCTCGACTAACTTACGCTGCCGTAAGTTACGGTTCCGTAGGTAGCTTCCGGACGACGACGAGGTATCCGCATGACGAGCACCGTGGAGAGCAAGTCCACGCCCAGCCCGCCCAACCGGGGCCCCAAGCCGCTGGTCGAGGGGCAGCGCGGCAACGCTGAGCAGTTCGGCGTGTACGTGTTCGTCCTGGTGCCCTTCCTGGCCCTGTTCGCGGCGGTCCCCGTCGCGTGGGGGTGGGGGCTGGGCTGGGTCGACGTGGCCCTGTTCGCCGCGTTCTACTGCATCGCCGGGCTCGGCATCACCGTCGGGTACCACCGGTACTTCACGCACGGCTCGTTCAAGGCCAACCGGGCGCTCAAGATCGCCCTGGCCATCATGGGCAGCATGGCCCTGCAGGGCCCGGTCATCGTCTGGGTCGCCGACCACCGCAGGCACCACGCCTTCTCCGACCGCGAGGGCGACCCGCACTCGCCGTGGCTGTTCGGCAGCGGCCCGATCGCCCTGGCCAAGGGCTTCTGGCACGCCCACATGGGCTGGCTGTTCGAGCGCGACAAGACCAACTCCGCCCGCTTCGCCCCCGACCTGCTGGCCGACGACGACCTGGTGAGGGTCGACCGGCTGTTCTGGCTGTGGACCACGATCAGCGTGCTCGCGCCCGGCGTCCTCGGCGGCCTGATCACGATGTCCTGGTCCGGCGCGCTCTCCGCGTTCTTCTGGGCGGGCCTGGTCCGGGTCGCGTTCCTGCACCACGTGACCTGGTCGGTCAACTCGATCTGCCACATGATCGGCGACCGGCCGTTCACCGCCCGCGACAAGTCCGCCAACTTCTGGCCGCTGGCGATCCTGTCCTTCGGCGAGTCGTGGCACAACCTGCACCACGCCGACCCGACCTGCGCCCGGCACGGCGTGAAGCGCGGGCAGATCGACATCTCGGCGCGGATCATCTGGGCCTTCGAGAAGTTCGGCTGGGCGACCAGCGTGCGCTGGCCGAACGCGCAGCGCCTCACCCGCATCTCCGCCAAGGACGGGGCCAAGGGCGAGAAGGCGAAGCAGGCGGCCTGACCCCGTGACGCCACCACGCGCCCCGAGGCCCGCACGGGCTTCGGGGCGCGTCGGTGTTTAGGCTGGTCCCGACCGGGTGTCGGGAGAAGGAACAGGGACGCTGTGCCAGCCCCAAGGGTTCGGATGACGGGCAAGGAGCGGCGCGAGCAGCTGCTCGACGTGGCGCGCGCACTGTTCGCGGAGAAGGGCTACGAGGTCACCTCGGTCGAGGAGATCGCGCACCGGGCGGGCGTGAGCAAGCCCGTGGTGTACGAGCACTTCGGCGGCAAGGAGGGCATCTACGCCGTCGTGGTCGACCGGGAGATGCAGTCGCTGATGGACCACGTGGTCAACGCGCTCTCCGGGGGTCACCCCAGGGAGCTGCTGGAGCAGGCGGCCTGCGCGCTGCTCGACTACATCGAGGGGTCGACGGACGGGTTCCGCATCCTGGTCCGCGACTCGCCGGTGGCGTCGACCACCGGGACGTTCTCGTCGCTGCTCAACGACATCGCCTCGCAGGTCGAGCACATCCTGGGGCTGCACTTCTCCCGGCAGGGCTACGACCGGAAGCTGGCCGCGCTGTACTCGCAGGCCCTGGTGGGGATGGTCGCGCTGACCGGGCAGTGGTGGTTGGAGGTGCGCAAGCCCAAGAAGGACGAGGTGGCCGCGCACCTGGTCAACCTGGCCTGGAAGGGGCTGTCGAGCCTGGAGCACAAGCCCAAGCTGCGCAACCGGCCGTGAGCGGGCGGGCGCGGCGGGCAAAGCGGTTGCCCGGCCGCTGACACCGGTCGGGTGGAGCACAGGCGGATCAGGGCCGACTTCGACGAGCGGACCCTCGTCGTCTACCAGGCGCACTCGCCGGAGATCGCGGAGCCCGCGCTCGCGGCGGGGACGTTCGTGCCGCCGTTCAAGCCGGGGCGGATGACGTGGGTCAAGCCGTCGTTCCTGTGGATGGCGCACCGGTGCGGGTGGGCGCGCGAGGCCGGGCAGGAGCGGGTGCTGGCGGTCCGGGTGCTGCGGGAGCCGTTCGACGCCGCCGTGCTGGCCGCCGTGCCCAGCCGGGAGGTCGTCAGGGGCAAGCCGGAGATCCGGGTGCAGTGGGACCCGGAGCGGGGGCTGCGCCACGAGGCGCTGGGGCGCCGGTCGCCGCAGCTCGGGCTGGCCGGTGAGGCGTCGCGGCGGCACGTGGAGGAGTGGATCACCGGGTTGACGGACGTGACCGGGCTGATGAGGCGGGTCGGGGCGGCCGTCGCGGCGGGGGAGCTGGAGCTGGCGCGGGAGCTGCTGCCGGTGGAGCGGGTGTACCCGCTGGAGGTCTGAGCGACTCGGCTGCGCCTTCGCGCGGGTTCTCGACCCCGCTCCGCACGTTGGGTTCACGTCGCGCTGGGCATCCTCGGGGCATGGGTCGAATCGCCGGATTTGCCGCTGTCCTCCTGGTGACCGGGTGCACCGCGACGCCCGCCAATGGCGACGGGTCCTCCCCAGGGAGCTCCGCGCCGACCGAAGGGGCCGCCGCCGGGCTCACCGTGGAGACCGTCGCCTCCGGGCTCGCGCACCCCTGGGGGATCGACTGGCTGCCGGACGGGCGGATGCTCGTCACGCAGCGGCCGGGGACGGTCAGCGTCGTGGAGAACGGCCAGGTCAAGGACCTGGACGTGGACACCGGGGCCGTCGCCAGGGGTGAGGGCGGGCTGCTCGGGATCGCCGTGCACCCCGGCGCCAGCCGGTTCACCACCTGCCAGAACACCGCCTCCGACATCCGCCTCACCACCTGGGAGCTGGGCGACGGCGACGCCGTCGGCAAGGTCGGCGACCTGCTCACCGGGCTGCCCGCCAACCCCAGCGGCCGGCACTCCGGGTGCAGGCTCGCGATCGACGCCGACGGGAAGCTGCGCGTCGGCACCGGGGACGCGGCCCGCGCCGACACCTCGCAGGACCGGGACGGGCTCGGCGGGAAGACGCTCGTCGTCGACCTCGGCACCGGGGAGCACCGGGTCGAGACCTACGGGCACCGCAACGTGCAGGGGATCGCGGTGCGCTCGGACGGGCTGGTGGTCAGCGCGGAGCACGGGCCGTCCGTGGACGACGAGCTGAACGTGCTCAAGCCCGGCGCGAACTACGGCTGGGACCCCAGCCGGGGCGGCACGCAGGGCGGGTACGACGAGAGCGTGCCGATGACCGACCTGGATCGCTTCCCGGACGCGGTGCCCGCGATCTGGTCCAGCGGCAGCCCCACCGAGGCCATCTCGGACGCGGCGTTCCTGCAGGGCGAGCAGTGGGGCGGGCTCGACGGGGCGCTCGCGGTGACCGCGCTGAAGGGCTCGAAGCTGTTCCTGTTCGAGATCACGCCCGAGGGCGGGGTGCACTCGGTGTCGGCGCCGCCGGAGCTGGACGGGACCAAGGGCAGGCTGCGGGCCGCCAAGCAGGGGCTGGACGGCGCGCTCTACGTGACCACCTCCAACGGCGACGGGGACGAGGTCCTGCGGGTCACCGCCGCGGGCTGAGCCGGTCGGCGGGGTCGGCGGGGCC
>NZ_JBQGCX010001474.1:0-1964 GCF_052038725.1 Actinosynnema sp. | reverse complement strand
CGACGCTAGGGAGGTCGCGCGGGCCGGACAGCCGCTGTCCGGCGGGTTCCGGCTTGGTCGGGGCTAGCGGGCGGTCACTGCGCCGTCCGCCGCAACGGACAGGGCCGCCTGCGCGGCCTCCGGCGGGCACCCCGGCCCGTTCGGCCGGGTCGCCCGAGGGCGCAGCTCCCCGGTGTGGCGCAGCAGCTCCGCGCCCGCCGCGTCGAGCAGCACCAGCGTGGCGGTGACCGGCTCCCCGGTCAGCTCGGGCACCGGGACGAACCCCGCCCTGCCCCCGCCCGGTCCGGACACCGCGCCGCAGGTGTCGTCCGGTCGGGTCCCGGTGCAGCTCGTGGTCACCACGACCCGCTCGTCGCGCAGCTCGACCGGGTGGTCTGCGCACCCGCCCGCCCCGCACAGCCGCAGGGTCCCGGACCCGGCGCCCGGCAGGTCGACGTCGAGGGCCACCCCCGCCTCCGCGCCGATCAGCGTGCAGGCGGTCCCGCCACCCGCGCCCCCGCACCCGGCCAGCGCGAGCAGCGCTGGCAGCACCACCCAGGATCTCCGCACGACCCCTGGACGGGACGACCGGGCCCGGCGGTTGCCCGCGCGCGGTGAGCAAGCGCTTTCCACGCGGGAGGTCACCGCCCGAACCGCCACCACCGCCGCCGTTCGGGCCGGGGAGCCCGCGGCGCGGCCAGCTCGCCCCGCGCCGCCGCCCACTCGGCGAACGCCGCCGCGTCCTCCCGCATCCGGCTGCCGTCCTTGCGCGGGTTGCCCCGCGCGTACTCGGCGAACAGCGGGCGGAACCGCTCGCCCAGCTCCCCGGCGACGTCCGGCCGGATCGCGGCCACCACCGACCGCCGCTTGTTCAGCAGCGACCGGGCCTCCACCCGCAGCCGCTCCGCGTCGAACCCGCCCGGCGCGGGCCCGTCCGCGAGCAGCGCCCGCAGCAGCTCGCCCTGCGCCGCCGCCAACCGCTCCCGCTGCGGCTCCGTCACCCCAGCACCGCCCGGATCGCGGCCAGCTCGGCGGCCAGCTCCGCGTCCGACGGGTAGTCCCCGTCCCGCTCCAGCAGCGCGCCCGGCGGGTCGACCCGCTCCCGCAGCCGCGCCAGCACGTCGAGCACCTGCGGCAGCACCGCGGCGGTGTGCGTGTCGTGGTAGACCCCGTCGTGCTCCTCGCCACCCGCGACGTGCACGTACGCCAGCCGCTCCAGCGGGATCTCGTCCAGGAACCGCTCGACGTCCGTGCCGAGGTTGCGGGCGTTGGCGTACAGGTTCGCCACGTCGATCAGCAGGTGGCAGTCGGTGCGCTCGACCAGCTCGGCGAGGAACCGCCCCTCGCTGAGCTCGCTGTCCGGCCACTCCAGCAGCGCCGCGACGTTCTCCAGCGCCAGCGGCACGGGCAGCACGGCCTGCGCGGCCCTGACGTTGGCCACCAGCACGTCCAGCGCCTCGCGGGTGCGCGGCACCGGCATCAGGTGCCCGGAGTCCAGGCCGCCCGCGCGCACGAAGCACACGTGGTCGCTGACCAGCGGCGCGCCCAGCTCCTCGGCCAGCGCCCCGAGGTGCGCCACCCGCGCCGGGTCGACCGGGTCGGCCCCGCCGAGCGAGAGCGACACCGCGTGCGGCAGCACCGGCACGCCGCGCTCGCGCAGCAGCCGCACCGACTCGGGCAGCCGACCCGGCCGCAGGTTCTCCGCGACCACCTCGACGAAGTCGACGCCGGGCAGCCGCTCCACCGTCAGGTCGATCTCGGACCGCCAGCCGATGCCCACGCCCAGCCGCTCCACCACGTTCCCCTCCCGTCCCGGCGACCGGTCAGTCACCGCCGCCGCCACCACACCCGCCGCCGCACCCGCCGCCACCGGAGTCACCCGAGTCGCCGGAGCCGCACGACGAGAATCCGCCGCTGTGCCCGCTCCCGCACCCCGCCCCGCCGGACGCCCCGTCCGAGCGCGCGCCGCCCCGCCGCCGCGCCGC
>NZ_JBQGCX010001473.1:0-4019 GCF_052038725.1 Actinosynnema sp. | reverse complement strand
GGGCCCCGCGGCGGGGCCGGGGCGGTGGGGGTTGATGTGGCGGCGGGGGTGGGGGAGTTCCTGGTCGCCGCCCACCAGCCCCCCCCCCCCCGACACACCCTCGGCGATGAGGTCGCCAAGAGTCTTCACTGTGCAGTCGTCCCCTTGCTCAGAGCTTGCTGGCGACCAGGTTGACGAGGTCCACGAGGCGGTTGGAGTAGCCCCACTCGTTGTCGTACCAGCCGACGACCTTGACCTGGTTGCCGATGACCTTGGTCAGCGGGGCGTCGTAGATGCAGGACGCCGGGTCGGTGACGATGTCGGCCGACACGATCGGGTCGGTGTTGTAGCGCAGGTAGCCCTTGAGGGAGCCCTCGGCGGCCTTCTGGAAGGCGGCGTTGACCTCGTCCACGGTGGTCTCGCGACCCACGGTGACGGTCAGGTCGGTGGCCGAGCCGGTGGGCACGGGCACGCGCAGCGCGTAGCCGTCCAGCTTGCCCTTGAGCTCGGGCAGGACCAGGCCGATGGCCTTGGCGGCGCCGGTGCTGGTGGGCACGATGTTCAGGGCGGCGGCGCGGGCGCGGCGCAGGTCCTTGTGCGGCGCGTCCTGCAGGTTCTGGTCCTGCGTGTACGCGTGGATCGTGGTCATGAGGCCACGCTCGATGGTGAACTCGTCGTGCAGCACCTTCGCCAGCGGGGCGAGGCAGTTGGTGGTGCAGGACGCGTTCGAGATGACGGTCTGGGTGCCGTCGTAGAGGCCCTCGTTGGCGCCGAACACGACGGTGAGGTCCTCGTTCTTGGCCGGGGCCGAGATGATGACCTTCTTGGCGCCGCCCTCGTCCACGTGCTTGCGGGCGGTGGTGGCGTCGGTGAAGAAGCCGGTGGACTCCACGACGACGTCGACGCCGAGGTCCTTCCAGGGCAGCTTGCCGGGGTCGCGCTCGGCGAGGGCCTTGATGGTCTTGCCGTCGACGACGATGCCCTCGTCGTTCACGCTGACCTCGGCGTCGAGGCGCCCGAGGATGGAGTCGTACTTCAGCAGGTGAGCCATCGTGTTGACGTCACCGAGGTCGTTGAAGGCCACGATCTCGATGTCGTGACCACTGGCCTGAACGGCGCGCCAGAAGTTGCGGCCGATGCGGCCGAAACCATTGACACCTACGCGAACCGTCACGGTGCGTCTCCTCGATCGTCGCTGGCGCCTCGGCGCCAGGGGGCGTGCGGTTGGGCCGCCTGCGGCAGCCATCGGCCAGCCTATCCCCAGTCCTGCGGCCCTGGCCTTATGGCCACCAGGATGTCTTTATCGAACAAGAAAATCCACTGTTACCCGCCAGTAATGACCATGTTCTCCGACAGGTCGTGACGAAGGTCCCGACCGCTCGGGGCAACACCGCCGAAACGCGGGCGAGACGGGTGGTCAGGCGGGTGGCCAGGCGGGTGGGAGCAGGGTCGCGGGTCCACGGGGCCGAGGGGAGGCAGGCCCTTCCGGGGGACTCGCGGGGGCTGTCCGGGGGTGCGGCGGTTGGGCTTCGCGGGGCAGTGGGACCCGCCTCACTTGGCCATCACCGCCTGGAGCACCTCCATCGCGATCGCCTCGGCCTCGGCGGCGGGGATCGGGTCGGCGAGGTAGGAGTCGCGGACCGTGCCGCCGTAGACGACCTCGAAGACGCGCACGCCCGAGACGACCTTGATGGTGACCATGTCGCCGGACCGGTCGGTCCGCCGGAGCATGACCTTGGCCCGCTCGCCGACGCCGGGCAGCTCGCGGACCTCGTCCCAGCGGCGGCCGTGCTCCTGGTCGAACCAGTTGTCCCTGATGTCCGGGTAGTCGAACGCGCCCACGGTGACCTGGAGCTCGCGGTAACCGGTGTCGGCGTCCGCGAGGGTCCGGTAGTCGCAGCTCGCGAAGTAGCTGTCGCTGCGACCCTCGGCCCGGTTGCGGGTTTTGGCGCGCTCCAGCAGCGCGTCGGGCAGGTCGCACTCGGGACTCATCATCGCGCCGACCTGCGCCTTGACCCGGCCGGTGGGCGGCTCGGTGGCGATGATCGGCGGCGGGGTGATCGCCTGGACGGGCGGCAGGGTGAAGGTGATGGCCCCGTCCTGCGCGCCGCGCTCGGACCCCCGGTCGACGGAGACGGCGACGGCGAGCATGCCGAGCACCAGGACGAGCACGAACCCCACCGCGGACACGACGCCCTCGTGGTTGGCGGGCTTGGGGGGAGGCGGCGCGCCGAAGCCCGCGTGGCCGTGCGGGCCGGGGTTCGGGGGCTGGCCGGGGTGGTGCGGGTAGTGGGGGTACTGCTCGGGGTGCTGGCCGGGGAAGGCGCCGGCAGGTGGCGGGACCTGCGCGTAGACGGGCCCGTGGCCGGGGATCCGCGCGACCACGACGGGCTGCTCGGGCCCGGTCGGCGTCCGCGCGGGCACGACGAGCGCGGGCTGCCCGCCCGCAGCCGGACCGCTCACCGCCGCCTCGCCGGGAACCGCCTGACCGGGAGCCGCCTGACCGGGAACCGCCTGACCGGGAACCGCTTGGCCGGGAGCCGCCTCGGGGTCGGCCGATGTCCCCGGCTGCCGGGTGTCCACGACCGGCTCGCCGGTCACCGGGCTCTCGTCGGGGGCCTGGGGTGCGGGGGACTCGTCCGCCCCCGCGGAGGGCGTGCTCACCGGGCAATGCTCGCACCACGGCCAAGCGATTTCCGCATCACCTGGAAAGCGTTTGCCGCAGCACCCCGCCCGTCAGCGCCCGAGCAGCTCCCGCGCGACCGCGGTCGCGATCTCCTCGGACAGCTCGTCCGGGATCTCCGGCGACAGGAACGAGTCGGTCTCGAACCCGGCGTAGCCGATCTCGTACACGGTGCTCCCGGAGACCACCTTCAGCTGCACGCCCATGACCGAGTCCGACTCGGCGGGCTGGGCCAGCAGCTTCGCGCGCTCGCCGAGGCCCTGGACCTGGCGGACGCTGCCCCAGTCGTACACGTCGTCGTCGTACCACTCCTCCAGCTCGACGCTGTCCTCCGCCTCGTAGACGGAGACGTAGAGGTCGCGGCGGACGGAGCCGTCGATCGTGCTGATCGTGCCGTAGGAGCAGAACGCGAAGCCGAAGAACTCCTCGCTCTCGTAGCGGTTGGAGGTCCGGGCGCGCTTGAGCGTGGCGTCGCTCAGGTCGCACTCCTCGGGCATGGCCGCGTTGCGCTGCTCGCCGTGCGGCGACTTGTAGTCGAGCGGCGACTCCTCCGGGTCCAGGGGGACGTCGGTGGGGTCGAGCGGGGCGGCGGTGGCCTGGGCGCGGGACTCGGGGTCGCGGACGAGCGGGTAGCCGGCCGCCCACAGGCCGCCGAGCGCGACGAGGACGAGCGCGAGGACGCCGCCGAGCACCGCCGTCAGCACCCGCCCGGTCCGGAACGGGGCGGGCTGGGGGGCGGGGTAGCCCTGGTACGCGCCGGGCGGCGGGAAGCCCTGGGCGGGCGTGCCCCAACCGGGGGCGGAGGGGGTGGAGGAGCCGGGCGGCGGGAAACCGGCGTGCGGGAGCGCGGTCTGCGGGCCCGACTGGGGGAACCCGGTCTGCGGGCCCGACTCGGGAAACCCGGTCTGGGGACCGGACTGGGAGAACCCGGCGGTCGGGAGCGCGGCCTGCGGGCCGGTCTGCGGGAACCCGGCCTGCGGGAACGTGGCCTGCGGGCCCGACTGGGGCGCGCCGTCCTGCGAGAACCCGGCCTGCGGGGCCCCGGCCTGCGGGAACTGGCCCTGCCGGGCGTCACCCTGCTGCGGTCCGGCCGGGAACGCCGCCTGCGCGGCGGCTTGGGCCTGCGCGGCGCGCGCCTGGTCGGCCTGGGCCTGGAGGTACTCGGGGACCTGCGCGTACACCGGTGACATGCCGGGAATCCGCGCCACGACCACCGGCTGCTCGGGCACGACCGCCCCGGCGGGACCGGCCTCGGCAGGCTGGGGCGCGGCAGGCTGGGGCGCGGCGTGGTGGGGCGCGGCGGACTCGTCGCCCGCCTCGGGGAACTCGCTCACCGGTCAATCCTCGCACCACGCGC
>NZ_JBQGCX010001472.1:0-3083 GCF_052038725.1 Actinosynnema sp. | reverse complement strand
ACCCAGGCCCGCGCGGCGGAGATGGCCGCCAGGCGGCTCGACCTCGCCGACCGCTTCCTCGAAGAAGCCGAGGAACTGCTCGACCGCCTGCACGGCCCGTACACCGTCTTTTCCTTCGGCGGCAAGGAGAACATCTACTCCGAGCACATCGTCGCCATGCCGCCGAGCAGTGACGTCCGCAACCTGATGCAGTCCGCAGCGCTCGCGTTCGACAAGCACCTCGCGGCGGTCAAGCACGACACCCACGACGGCACCGACGTGGGCACCTCGCTCGTCGGACAGCTCGCGGACGGCCTCCAGCGCGCGTACGACGCGATGGTCGCCCAGGAGCACACCGAGGTGGTGGTCGATGACCCCGACCGCCCTGAACGTGGACCTGATCCGGGTCTTCCGGCTGATCAGCCGTAAGCAGCTCCGATCGATCGTCGAGTCACGGAGGGCGCCGCTGGCCCTATGGACCGGCGCGGTCTCTTCCGGCAAGACGATCTCCTCCCTGATCGGGTTCTTGATCGGCCTGGTCGAGGCCCCCCGGAGCGGCCTGGTGGTAGTGGTGGGCCGCACGATCCAGACCATCGAGCGCAACCTCATCAACCCGTTGCAGGACCCGGCGATCTTCGGCGAGCTGGCCAGCATGGTGCACCACACCACCGGCAGCACCACGGCGACGATCCTCGGCTGCCAGGTCGAGCTGATCGGCGCGCACAACGCCCTGGCCGAAGGCCGCATCCGCGGCGCGACCATCGCGCTGGCCTACGTGGACGAGGCGACCCTGGTACCCGAGCCGTTCTGGACGATGCTGCTGTCCCGGCTGCGGGTCCGAGGCGCGCGCCTGCTGGCCACCACCAACCCCGATGGGCCGGGGCACTGGCTGCGGAAGAAGTTCCTGCTGCGCGCCGCCGAGGTCGGCATGACGCACTGGCACTTCACCATCGCCGACAACCCGTCCCTGGACCCCGACTACGTCACGCGGCTGCACCAGCAGTACGTGGGGCTGTGGTTCCGCCGGTTCATCCTCGGCGAGTGGTGCCAGGCAGCGGGCGCGATCTACGACATGTGGGACGAGCAGCACCATGTCAGCGACCGCGTCCCGCGCATCAAGCACTGGATCGGCACCGGCATCGACTACGGCACCACCAACGCGTTCAGCTCCCACCTGCTCGGCCTCGGCGAGGACAACCGGCTGTGGATCACCCACGAATACCGGTACGACAGCCGGGTCGAGCTGCGCTCCAAGACCTCTGCGGAGTACTCGGCGGCGTTCCGAGGGTGGTTGGCCGACGCGGTCGAACCCGGCACCGGCAGGAAGGGCATCCACCCGGCCTGGCACTACGTCGACCCGGCCGCAGCCGACTTCCAGTTGCAGCTGTACCGGGACCGGGTCACCAACGTGGCCAACGCCAACAACGAGGTCCTGCCCGGCATCCGCACGGTGGCCTCCCTGCTCGGCCGCGACCGGCTGCGCGTCCACCCCTCCTGCACCGGCCTAATCGAGGAGTTCCCCGGCTACAGCTGGGACGAGCAGGCCGCCGCGCGCGGCGAGGACAAGCCGATCAAGACCGACGACCACGGCCTTGACGGCCTGCGGTACGTCGTGCATTCCACCGAACCGATCTGGCAGCCCGCGCTGGAGCTGCCGATCGCAGCCTGACCCCGAAGGGCGGTGATCATGCCGCTCCCCAGCCCCAACACCGCGTGGCCGCCCGCCGAGGTAGCCAGCGCGCACGCCAGGTTCGCCGACTACGACGCCTGGTACGCGGGGGACCCCGACCGGCTGGCCAAGCGGTACAGCGGACGCAGGGCACCGCGTGACCACCCCAGTCAACACCGGCGCGGGCTCGTCGGCAGGCTGGCGCGCTGGTGGTGGGGCGAACCGACCAGCGGCTCCCGCCGGGCCGGGGTCCACTGCCCGCTGGCTGCCGACATCGCCACCGCCTCGTCCGACCTGCTGTTCGCCAAGCCGCCCACCATCAAGTTCCGGGACCGGCGGAACCAGGCGCACTGGGACAGGCTGGACGACCTGGCACAGGTCCACTCCCGGCTGCACGAGAGCGCGGAGGTCGCCTCCGCCCTCGGCGGGGTGTACCTGCGCGTCGGCTGGGACGAGCGGGTCGCACGGCACGCCCTGCTCCAGGTCGTGCACGCGGACCGCGCCATCCCCGTGTTCTCGTGGGGCCGCCTGGTCGAGGTGACGTTCTGGACCGAACTCGCGGGCGGGCGTGACGGCCAGGTGTGGCGGTACCTCCAGCACCACGAGATGCGCGGCGAGGCCACGCAGGTGGCGGTGGAGGAGAACGCGCTCTACCTCGGCACCGAGACCAGCCTCGGCGAACCGCGCCCGCTCGACCAGCACCCGGCCACGGCCGGAATCGAGCCGGTCGTCGCACGCGGCCTGCCGGTCCTGCCGGTGGCCTACATCCCCAACATGCTGCCCTCACGCGAGGATCGCGGCAGCGACCTCGGCCGCTCCGACTACGAGGGGGTCATGCAGCTCTTCGACGCGGTCGACGAGACGCTGACCTCCTGGATGCGCGACGTGCGGCACGCGAAGGGCCGCATCATCGTGCCCAGCGCCTACCTCCAGGACATGGGCCCCGGTCAGGGGGCCGCCTGGGACAGCGAGCGCGAGGTCTACGAGTCGCTGAACATCCCCCCGACCACCGCTGGCGGCAACACCATCACGTTGCACCAGTTCGAGATCCGGGTCGAGGAGCACGACAGGACGCTGCTCCGGCTGATCCGCCAGGCGATCGGCACCGCTGGCTACAGCCCTGCCACGTTCGGGTTGGAGGAGCAGGGCGGCGAGCAGACCGCCACCGAGGTCAACGACCGGCGCAACCGCAGCCTGTTGACGCGCGAGAAGAAGACCGCCTACTACGGCGACGGCCTCCAGCACATCGCCGTGGCGCTGCTGTGGGTGGAGCGGATCATCTTCGGCGCGGACGTCGCGCCGCAGGGCGACGTGCCCCACGTGCAGTGGCCCGACGGCGTGTCCGTCGACCAGCTCCGCCTGGCGCAGACCGTCGAGGCGTGGGACCGGGCTCGCGCGGCGAGCACGGAGACCAAGGTCAAGGCCCTGCACCCGG
>NZ_JBQGCX010001471.1:0-2185 GCF_052038725.1 Actinosynnema sp. | reverse complement strand
GGGGTGCCACGACCGGGCGCGCGCAGCCGGTTCGCACCGGGCGCGCGCCCGGCCTGCCGGTCGGCGCGGCCTGGGATCCGCGCCCACCGGGACCTGGGGACCCTGAAGAGGGTCTAGTGCAGGCTCCGCCTGCCGTAGGCGCCCGCGGCGATGCCGACGCCCACCACCGACAGGGCGAGCTGGATGCAGAACTCGATCCAGTCGAAGCCCCGCGTGTCGCCGATGCCCGCCGCGTCGGCGACGAGCGTGCCGAGGAACGCGGCCAGGATGCCGACGACGATCGTCAGCCAGATCGGGATGTCCTGCTTCCCCGGTCGGATCAACCGGCCGAGCACGCCGATGACCAGACCGACGAAGAGCGCGCCGACGAAGCTGCTGAAGCCCACTCTGCCCTCCACGGATCGTGATGGCGGCGGGGTACCCGCTCCGGCGCGCGCTCACGCTTCCGGGACCGCTTGGCGCGGTGACCAGGCGGTTCCGGGGCGGCGGGGCGCGCGCGGCGGGTGGTGTCCGCTCCGGGCGGGGTTGCCGGGATGATGGGGGGATGGAGTCCACCCGCGTGGACCGCTGGCTGTGGGCGGTCCGGCTGACCAAGACCCGCCCGGACGCGGCGGACGCCTGCCGGGGCGGGCACGTGCGCGTCAACGACCGGCCCGCCAAGCCCGCGACCGTCGTCGTGCCCGGCGACGAGGTGCGGGCGCGGGTCAACGGGGTCAACCGGGTCGTCGAGGTGGTGCGGGTCATCCAGAAGCGGGTCGGCGCGGAGACCGCGTCCACGTGCTTCATCGACCGCACTCCCAAGCCGCCGCCCGAGGCCGCCGTGCCGATCGCGCACCGCGACCGGGGCGCGGGGCGTCCCACGAAGCGGGAACGGCGGGAGATCGACCGGTTCCGCGGTGGCAGGCTGTGATCGGGACGCGGTGAGCGCGCCCCCGCGGGCGACCGTCCCGCGTGGACCACCGCGGAGGACACAGTGCCGCTCCCGTCCGAGCCGCTGCGCAAGCTCGGCTTCCTGACCATCGGGCTGTTCGACCCGGACGACCCGGCCAAGGGGCACGAGTCGACCCTGCGAGTGCTGGAGCTGGGCGAGCGGCTCGGCTTCGACAGCGCGTGGGTGCGGCACCGGCACCTCCAGCACGGCATCTCGTCGCCGGTCGCGGTGCTGGCCGCCGCGACCCAGCGGACCAAGCGGATCGCGCTGGGCACGGCCGTGACCCCGCTCGGCTGGGAGAACCCGCTGCGGTTGGCCGAGGACCTGGCGACCGTGGACGTGCTGTCCGGCGGGCGGCTCAACCCAGGGGTCAGCGCGGGCAGGCCGATGGGGTTCGACCGGGTGAAGGACGCGCTGTACCCGGAGACGGCGGACGTGGAGGAGCTCGGGCACGAGCGGGCCCGGCGGCTGCTCGGGTTCCTGCGCGGGGAGCCCGCGAGCGAGTTCGAGGGCACCGAGGGGATCGAGGAGTTCTCCCGGCGGGTGCAGCCGCACTCCCCCGGTCTGGCCGGGCGGGTCTGGTACGGGGCCGGGAGCCTCGGGTCGGCGCGGTGGGCCGGGGAGAACGGGGTGAACCTGCTGACCAGCAGCGTGGTGCGGGCCGAGGAGTCGGAGGACTTCGCGCGGGTGCAGGCCTCGCACATCCGCGCGTTCCGGGCGGCTCACCCGGACGGGGCCGCGGCGCGGGTGTCGCAGGGGCTGGTGGTGGTGCCGACGGACAGCGCGGACGCCGGGCAGCGGGAGCGGTACGAGCGGTACGCGCAGGCGCGGCTGCCGCGCACGCGCGCGCCGCAGGGGCCGGGGCGGGTGCTGTTCGCGCCGGACCTGGTGGGGACCTCGGAGCAGATCGCGGAGCGGCTGCGCGCGCACGCCGGGTTCCGGGAGGTGGAGGAGGTGGCGTTCGCGCTGCCGTTCACCTTCGAGCAGGAGGACTACGAGCAGATCCTGAGCGACATCGCCGGGAAGCTGGGGCCCGCGCTGGGGTGGACGCCCGCGGCAGTGGGGTGAGGTGCGGCGGGAGGAGGTGAGGTAGGCGCGGTGAGCCGGGCGGGGGCGCGGCTCAGCGCAGGTGCGACGCCCCGTTGAGGTCCAGCACCGCGCCCGACGCCATCGCCGCCTCCGGCGTGGCGAGGTAGAGCACCGCCGCCGCGACCTCCTCGGCCGTGCCGACGCGGCCTAAGCGGCTCTGGGCGC
>NZ_JBQGCX010001470.1:0-5329 GCF_052038725.1 Actinosynnema sp. | reverse complement strand
TGGGGCGGCTGCGGGCTCGCTTCGCTCGCCCCGCAGCCCGCGAAGCGGTCAACGTGCTGGGCGGTCAGGGGGCTGGGCGGTCCACGTGCTGGGCGGTTGGCTTGCGAGTGTGACTGGTTGGCTTTTCTAGACTGCGGGCGTTCCCAGTTCTCGTTGCAGCACCTGGGTCAGTTTCTTTCCCGCGTCGTCCCAGGAGCGGCCGGTTACGCTTCCGGCTGCCTTGGTGGCCAGGGCTTCGAAGTCGGGTGGGGGCAGGTTCACCACGGTGGCCATGGCCCTTGCCAGTTCGTGCGGGGTTGCGGGGGCGTAGCGGACGAACTCGTTGTCCAGGACGACCCTGTTGTGCTCTGCCTCGTTCACCACCGGGATGCAGCCTGCCGCCAGCATCTCGTGCGGGACCAGGGATACGTTCGTCATGGACAGGGACAGGCCGGCGTAGCAGCGGTTGTAGATCCGGTTCAGCTCGTCCGGGGTCACCAGGCCGTGGTCCACGTGGCCGTTGCCCAGTGAGCCGATCTTCTCGCCGTAGGTGTGCACCACGACTTCCGGGTGTTCGCGGGTGAAGACCTCCAGGGCCAGCAGCCCCACCTCGATCGCCCGCCGGGGCGCGAGCCGCCGCGCGTAGAACACCACGCCGTCCCGCCGCACCCCGTCCAGCAGTCGGTACCGCTCCACGTCGCAGCCGAAGTCGAACGAGTCCGCGGCCATTCCGGTGTCGTCGCGGAGCTTCCCGGCCAGGAAGCGGCCCGCGGTGAAGCCGTGGAAGCCCATCCGGTAGGTGTTCTCGGCCAGCGCCGAGAGGCCGCCGCGGGGGAAGAACCAGGGTTCGTAGTCCTGCACGAGGTAGAAGCGCTTGCCCGCGCACGGGTCGTTGAACACGGGGTAGGCGGTCATCCAGGCGGTGGCGAAGACGGCGTGCGCGTCGGCCAGGCCCTCGGTCACGTCGTGGATCTCGCCCCGGAAGCCGGGGTAGGCGGCGCGGATGGTCGGCTCGTGGTCCGCCGCGCGGCTGCCGTAGACGTCGTACAGGTAGAGGCGGCAGGTGTGGCCTGCCGCCTCCAGGTGCTCCACCAGGCGGAACATCGTGGTGTGGCCGCCGGAACCGGGGGAGGGGGGTGTGCAGACCCAGTTCACGGTCAGCCGCCCGTCCGGCGGTACCGGCGGCACGACCACCGGCGGGCGCCGGGTCACGTCGGCTGCCCGCACGTCCTCCAGCCGGACCGGGAACACCTCCCCGTCCCCGCCCAGCCGGGCCGCGACCTTCCCCAGCGCCCGCGCGCCCAACCCCCGCACCCCGCCGTCCCGAACGATGTTCGCGACCTGGTGCACCCGCCGCTTGACGCTCACGCCCCGCCCCTCCGCAGCACGCCGATGACCTCACCCCTGAGCGGGTAGACGACCGCCGCGTAGGCCAGGGTCGACAGCGCGCCGCCCACCAGCAGCCGCAGCAGCGGCTCGTCCACCGCCCACTGCACGCCGATCGCCACCGCGCCCATCACCACACCGCCCAGCACCGGCCTGGCCACCGCCGCGCCCAGCAGGCCGGGGCGCAGGCCGTACGGCTTGAACGCCACCAGGTACGCGGGCACGATGAACAGCAGCACCACCACGCTCTGCGCCGCCGCGACCCCCCGGATGCCGTCCAGGTGCGCGCCCAGCGCCAGCAGCGGCACCAGCGCGGCCAGCCACAGCACGTGGATGCACAGGATCGCCTTGGAGCGGCCCGCGCTCGCCAGGTAGTCGTAGCCCAGCTCCAGCGCCACCCGCAGCGCGCCCAGCAGCACGAGCAGCGCCAGCGGCGCGGCGGACGGGGCCCAGCGCTCGCCGTAGACCACGCGGACGATCGGGTCGCTGAGCGAGCCGAGCAGCACGCACGCGGGCACGGTCACCAGGGCCAGCAGCCGCAGCGCCCGCGCGAACGTCGCCGCGAACCGCTCCTGATCGCTCCTGACCTGCGAGAACGCCGCCAGCGACACGCTGCGCACCGGCTGCGAGAACGCGCCGACCGGCCAGTTCGCCAGGTTGAACGCCATCATGTAGAAGCCGAGCGCGGTGGTCCCCAGCAGGTGGCCGACCATGATGTAGTCGACGTTCAGCACCCCGAACACCAGCAGGCTCGCCCCGGCCAGCGGCAGCCCGAACGACAGGGCCTCGCGGGCCCTCACCGGGTCGAAGCCCGGCCGGTACCGCTGCTTGGTGAACGCGAACATCACCACCGCGGCGGTCAGGTTCGTCGCGATCCGCGACCACGCCAGGCTCCACGCCCCGAACCCCATCAGGGCCAAGACGACCACCACGGCGGTGCCGACGACGAACGCCGAGGTGTCGGCCGCGAACTTGTGGTCCTGCCGGAACTCGCGCTGGAGCAGCGCGCCCGGAACCGCCGACGCGCCCGCGATGACCAGCGCGAACGACATCAGCCGGATCACCCCGGTCGCCTCGGGGGTGTCCATCGCCTCGGCGAAGTGCGGCGCCCCGACCACGCAGATGCCGAACAGCAGGCACCCGGACAGGATCGACAGCGTCGTCACCGTCGGCGCCAGGTCCTCCACCGGGTCGTCGGTGCGCACCAGCGCCACGCTGACACCCATCTCGCTGACGCTCAGCACGATGTTGAGCACCACGAGCGCGACCGCGAACACGCCGAACTGCTCGGGCGCGATCAACCGCGCCAGCAGCACCCCGACCCCGACCTGGCTGACCCGCTGCAGGAGGCTGTTGATCGCGCTCCACCGGATCGCCGAGCCGACCCGGCCGCCCAGGCCGGACCCGGAGGCGGGTTCCGCCCCGGAACCGCTCCCGGAGGTGACCACGGGCCCGGCGCCCGCCTCGTCCCCGGCCCCCGGCCCGGTCACTGCCCGCGCCACTTCCACACTTGCTTGCCCACCCAGCCCATGCCGCGCTTGGCCAGGTGCGAGCCCACGAACAGCTGGGTGCGGCTGCACACCTTCGGGCCGAGGGCCTTGCGCCTGGTCAGCGCCCGGTGCTCGGGCAGGTTCCGCGCGCCGCCGTAGACCCTCTCCGCGAACTCGGCCAGCTCGTCCGCCGGGATCTCGTCCAGCTTGTCCCGGTCGTAGGCGCGCACGGCCCGCCACAGGGCGTCCTTGGCGATGGACCGCTTCGCGAGCGCCCGCAGCATCCCGGCGCCGGGCAGGTCCGGGTGCTCGGCGAAGAACCGGTCGAAGACCGCCTGCCGCTGCTCCAAGTCCGCGAACACCGAGGAGAACCGGGTGCGGAACATGCTCTGCTGGTGGACCCGGTAGTACGCGGCGGGGGCGCCCCGCACGTACCCGATGTCCGACACGGCCGCGATGCGCATCCACATCTCCAGGTCCCCCGCGTGCGGGAGGTCGGGGCGGTAGCCGCCGACGGCCTGCTGGACCGAGGTGCGCACGACCGCCTCAGGAGAGGACAGCACGTTCTGACCGGTGCGGCAACGGCGCTCGATCCAGTCCACACCGGACCACACGGTGGTCCCGGCAGGTGCGGCCACGATCGAGGGAAGGTCGTCGTGGTCCTGGTAGTAGACGACCCGGCCGTAGACCATGCCGACCTTCGGGTTGTCCCGGAACACCCGCGCGGCGCGGGCCAGCGAGCCGGGCGCGAGCAGGTCGTCCGCCGACAGCAGCACCGTGTAGTCGGCCTTGGCCCACTCCAGCAGGCCCTCGTTGTAGGTGGCGATGTGCCCCTTGTTGACCTCGTGCCGACGGCCCTCCACGCGGGGGTCCTCGGCCACCAGCTCGGCCATGACCTGCGGGGTCTCGTCGCTTGAGGTGTCGTCGATGATCAACACCCGCACGTCCACGCCCGGCTGGTCCAGCGCGCTGCGCACGCAAGCGCGCAGGAACCTGGCGTAGTTGTAGCAGGGTATGACGACATCGACCGTGGGACGTGCCGGGTCTCGAGTCACGCCCTACTCATCGCGCGCGCCCCCGGTTCGTTAACGCGGGCCCCTCCCGGCCGATGTAGGGGGTGGTTACCGGAAGGGGATCGATGGACCACGTGATCTTGACGCGCTTCAACCTGCCCTCACCCGGCGCGGAGAGCGTCGTGCGGGCGCGCGAGGGCTGGCTCACCGAGCGCATCGGGCTGTTCGAGCGCTACTGCCTGCCCTCGGTCAGGGCGCAGACCTCGCGGAACTTCACCTGGTTGATCTACTTCGACCCGGAGAGCCCGACCTGGCTCAAGGACCGGATCGCCACCCACGGCGACACCTACGCGCCGGTGTTCCGCGAGTCCGTGAGCAGGGATGATCTGGTGTCCGACATCACCGCCCTGTTCCCGGAGCGCGGCGACGAGCTCATCACCACGAACCTGGACAACGACGACGGCCTCGCCGCGAACTTCGTCGCGCGCCTCCAGGCCGAGGTCCCGCGCGCCCCGCGCACGGCGTACTACCTGGCGAACGGCCTGGTCAAGAGCCCGGACGGGCTGTACCTGCACCACGACCGCGACAACGCGTTCGCCTCCATCAGGGAGCCGTGGGACGCCCCGATCACGTGCTGGGCGGACTGGCACAACCGCCTCCACCGGCACGCCGCCGTGGCCTCGCTCGGAGGCGCTCCTGGCTGGTTGCAGGTGGTGCACGGGGGTAACGTCAGCAACCGGACCAGGGGTCGCCTGACCGCGCCATCCCCCTACCGCCCGCTGTTCGGCGAAGCCCTCAACGACGTCCCGGAGCCCGCACAAAGCGTGCTTGCCCGTGACCGGTTCGTGGGACACCCCTTGCGGGTAGCGCGGGACAGCGCGAGATTCGTCGCCAAGACCGCGGCGATGCGCCTGCTCGGCGCCGACGGCTTCGAGAAGGCCAAGAAGGCCATCGCCTCCCGCGGCCGAGCGTGACCGGCTGACGGGCCACCCCGGAACTGAAGGAGCGCACGACTGTGGTTCGTGCTCGTTTACTGGCCGCTGCCGCCGCCGTCCTGGCGCTCGCGGGCTGCACGGCGACCGCCGAGACCGTCCCCGGCCTCGACGACCGCCGCCTGCCCGGCCCCACCCTGGACTACTACAAGCAGTGGTCGAACGGCCCCAACCCGACCGGCGACCCGTCGATCTTCCCGATCTCGGTGTGGATGCAGGACCCGTCCGGCGTCGAGGACGGCGTCAAGCTCGGCGCCGCGTACCCGCAGGTGGGCGTCGACTTCACGATCGGCCTGTGGGACGACGAGTGGTGGTACCTGCGCCGCGAGGGCCTGCTGGCCACGAACTGGCGCGCCTTCGTCGACCCCCAGCGCGCCGACGTCGTCCTCGGCGACACCGCGCACGCCCGCAACTACGTCGGCTACCTGGTCGCCGACGAGCCCGACATGAACAAGGCCTACGGGGACAA
>NZ_JBQGCX010001469.1:0-5299 GCF_052038725.1 Actinosynnema sp. | reverse complement strand
CGAGGCGGGGTTGCGCGTGCCGGAGGACCTGAGCGTGGTGGGCTTCGACGACCTGCCCGTGGGCGACCTGGTCGACCCGCCGCTGACCACCGTGCGCCAGCCCCTCGCGGAGATGGCGGCAGCGGCGGCGGAGCTGGCGCTCGCCCTGGGCCGGGGCGAGCGCCCGCCGCAGCTGGGCGTGGAACTGGCGACCACCCTGACCGTCCGCCGCAGCACGGCCCCGCCGCGCGCGTGAGCGGGCGAGCCGCTGCGGGTGGTGGACCGCGGCCGGGATGCTCGCCGCTCGCACCGCCGGGAGGGCGTCGTCCCACCCTGTATCAGATCCATCGTGTCCCGCCCGCGCACACGACGGCGGGGCTGCGCAACGTCAGATCACCGTTGTGCGCGCCCGCGTTGCGGTGGACCACCGGCTCGAAGGTCGCCGTGCCCTCGTCCCAGAGGCCGTGCCGGTCCGCGGTGTTCCAGCCGCAGCCGACCGGTTCCGGCGGGGCCCTGGTGTTGGCCTCGTCGAACAGCCCGGTGTGCTCGCGGGTGTGCAGGGCGCCGTCCGGCCGGCGGGCGGCGAGGTCCTGAGCGCCGCCGCCGGTGACGTGGGACACCGCGCCCACCGGCGTTCGGGCGGGCGCGAGCCGAGTGGGCTCAGCGCCCGACGTCCTCAGCGCCCGGCGTCCCGCAGCGCCTTGTCGTAGAACTCCCGCAGCCGGTCACCGCCCGCCTTGCGCCACCGCTCGCCCAGACCGTCCACTTCGGACAACCCGGCCCGCCCGCGCAGGATGTCCGCCGTCCGGTCGGCGAACTCCTTGGCCAGGGTGGCGAACTCCGGCGGCTCCTCCACCCGCAGACCGAACGCCAGCGGCTTGGTCCGGTGGCCCCACTCCCGCGCGTACCAGGCGTGCTGGGCGCGCACCAGGTCCGGGTGGTCGGTGGTCGTGATCGCCTCCGGCGGGCCCGCCGCGAAGCCGTAGGTCAGCGTGATCTCCTTCTGCCCCAGCGGGGTCAGCGCCGGGTTGCCCCGCTCGTCCCGCCTGCTGCGCACGCCCTCCACCCCGTACCGCAGCAGCCGGTGCTCCTCGGTGCCGATCGGCGCGGCGGCGAAGTCGCACAGCCGCAGCAGTTCGCGCACGCGGTCGTCCGGCACGTCCTCGCGCACGAACGCGACCATCGCCGTCGGCGCGGCCACCGGGTAGGTCGGCTCGCCGCCGTCGTGCGCGAACAGCGGCAGCGCGGTCATCCGGAAGCCGGGGTCGGCGGGCCGCTGCTGCGCGACCTGCTCGGCCCACGCGCCCATCCCGCCCTGGTTCACGACCATCTGCCTGGACGCGAACAGCTCGTTGCCGCGGTTCCAGTTGCCCGCCACGATGTCCGGGTGCACGCACCCGGCGTCGTACAGGGACCGGGTGAACCGCACCGCCTCGGCGTACCAAGGTGCTTCGAGCTGGTTGAGCAGCGTGCCCGAGTCGTCGCGCACCCAGTCGCCCCGGCCGCCGAAGGCCCGCACGAGCGAGCGGAACACGTCGCCGAGCGCCCACCGGTTGTTCGCCGGGTCGTTGAGCCGCTTGGCCATCGCCGCGAACTCCTCGGCGCTGCGCGGCGGCTCCACCCCGAGCTGCTCGAACACGTCGTCCCGGTAGAACAGCACCTCGGGGAAGAGCTGGCCGGGGTAGGGCACGCCGTGCAGGCGCCCGTTGTGCACGCACGCGTGCCACGAGTCGGTGGGGATGTTGGCGAGCATCGGGTAGTCGGCCACCTGCCGCGCCGCCATCAGGGCGGCGAGCTTGGCCTGGTAGTCGGCGCCGGACACGGTCTCGAACTTCACCGCGCCGCCCAGGCGCTCGTTGACCGCGTCGTAGTAGGAGTTCTGCCCCAGGCCCGGCGCGGGCGGCCAGAACGACGGGGTCATCGCGGTGACGTCGGCGCTGAGCACCGGCCCACGCACGGCAGGCACGGGGGCGGCCGGGTAGGACAGGTAGCCGGGCGCCGAGCCGTTCACGCCGGGCAGGTCGGGCTTGGCGAACTCCACCGGCCGGTGCGCGGGCAGCAGCGCCGCGAGCGCGTCGCCGCCGAGCGCGGAACCGCCGCGCGGGGCCGGGGCCTGGCACCCCACCAGCGCGGCGCCGCCCGCGGCGGCGAGGAGGCCCAAGAACGCCCTGCGGTCCACAGCCGTGTCGGGGTTTCCCCTCATCGGGTCGGGTCGACGGGTTCGTGCTCGAACCGGTCGAAGTGGACGGCGCCGCCGGTGGCGCGCAGGCCGACGACCCGGCCGGTGAAGCCCCCCGCGACCTCGGTGGACAGGTAGCGGCCGTCCAGCGCGGCGAGTTCGGTGACCGCGCCGTCGGGGTGGACGACGCGCAGGGCAACGGTGTCGGGGCCGGTGCGGGCGTCGGCGAGGCGCCGGGTCTCGGTGATCTCGATCTCCAGGACGGCCTCGCCGGGGTCGACCTCGGCGCTGCCCAGCTCGGAGCGGAGCGGGCCGACGTGCGCTCGGGCGGTCGCGCGGCCCCTGGACACCTCGATCCCGTAGTGGTGCCGGTCGTCCAGGCGCACCACCAGGCCGCCGCTGCCCTCGGTGGCGTCGACGACGACGCGGGTCCGGCACGAGCGGTGCTGCTGGCGGATGCCGACGAACTCGCCCTCGGGGGCGGTCTCGGCGGTGGCGCGCAGGGTCAGCCAGCCGGGGCGGGCGGTGGTGGTGCAGCGCTGCGGGGTGCGCTCGCGGAGCGAGATCCAGCGCGGGTGCAGCCGCGGGCCGTCGAAGTGGTCCAGGACCGGCTCGGCCCACGGCTCGGTGGGGCCCGCGACCGGCTCGCCGACGACCGGCCAGCCGTCGACCCAGGTCACCGGGGCCAGGAACGTCTCCCGGCCCAGCACGTGCCAGCCCGGCGTGCCCCCGCCCGGTCGCACGCCGAGGAAGACCAGCCACCACGTTCCGTCCACGGCCTGCACGAGGTCGCCGTGCCCGGTGTTCTGCACCGGGTCGTCGGTGCCCCGGCGGGTGAGGACCGGGTTGTCCGGGTTGGGGGTGAACGGTCCGTTCACCGAATCGCCCCTGGCGATGGACACGGCGTGCCCGCGTTCGGTGCCGCCTTCGGCGATCAGCAGGTACCAGTGCTCGCCGATCTTGTAGAGGTGCGGCGCCTCGGGGGCCTTGGCTCCGGGGCTGCCCGACCAGATCCGCGTCTGCTCGCCGAGCGCGCGCCCGGTGGTGGGGTCGATGCGCACCTGGGTCACCCCGGCGCAGGTGCACCAGCAGTTCCCGTCCTCGTCCCACACCAGGTCCGGGTCGATGCCGTGCACACCCGGCAGCGGGATCGGGTCGGACCACGGGCCCGCCGGGTCCTCGGCGTGGAAGAGCAGGTTCCCGCCACCGGAGACGTTCGTGACGATCAGCCAGAACTTCCCGCCGTGGTGCCGCAGCGTCGGCGCGTACAGCCCACCGGACGGGGCGGCCTCCGCGAGTTGCAACTGCTCCGGCCGGTCCAGCGCGTTGCCGATCAACGTCCAGGTCAGCAGATCACGGCTGCGGAAGACCGGGATGCCGGGGAAGTACTCGAAGCTGGAGCAGACCAGGTAGTAGTCCTCGCCCACCCGGCACACGCTCGGATCGGGGTGGAAACCAGGGATGATCGGGGCGCTCATCTCACCGTCTTCGGTCGGGCCTCATCGGTGCGGAAAATTTCGGGAACCGCTCGGGAAAGTTTCCGCCGTGCGGACCGTACCCACGGCTGCGGTGCAGGTCAACGGTGCTTCAGTGTTCGATTCGCGTTCGACAAGAGAATTCGACGGCGAGCCGGGAAAATGCTGTTCACATCGTCGAAAAGCAGGTCCGTCGTTGACGCTTTTCCGAGCCGCTGCGCAGCATCCGGCACCGAAACTCGCCACGTTTGCGTGAAAGAAACTTTCCTGCGAACCAACGCCGATCAGGGCCGTCTCGACGCGTTCCTGGCGGGCTACGAGTTGTTGCGGGACACCACCATCGCGGCGACCGCGGAACCGCGCTTCTCCCAGGGAGTCCCGTGGCCGGTCGACGTGATCAGCCACGACCCGCCGGTCCAGTCCGCCGCCACGGGGAACCGGATCACCCTGAAGCCGGAGTTCTTCGTCGGGGCGGCGGACGGGATGGTCACCCTGGTGTGCCACTTCTGGAGCGGCGAGCGCACCACGCACCGGATCACCAAGGCGGGTGATCAGGTCACCGGGAGCCCGTGAGCCGCGCGGTCGGGACGGGCGCGAGCCGCTCGTCCCGCCCGTCCCCCGACACCGGGAACCCCACGCCGGTCAGCTGCTCCGAGACGTCCCACAGCCGCCGCTGGACGTCCAGGTCGTGCGACTGCGGGCTGGACCGCACCACCTTCGGGTGCCCCTTGATCTCACCCAGCCCGCCGGGCCCGTAGTACTGCCCGCCCAGCACCGCCGGGTCGGTGGCCGCGCGCAGGGTCGGCAGCGCACCCATCGGCGCGGGCTGGGTGAGCACCGGCGCGAGCCAGCCGATCGGCACGCGGAACGCGGCCGGGGTGTTGCGGGCCAGTTCGGTGTTGGACACGCCGGGGTGCGCCGCGACCGCGATGGTGCTGCCGTGCGCGGCGAGCCGTCGTTGCAGCTCGTACGTGAACATCAGGTTCGCGAGCTTGGACTGGCCGTACGCGCCCGCCCTGCTGTACCCGCGCTCCCAGTGCAGGTCGTCGAAGTGGATCGCGGCCTGGATGCGGTGCCCGGTGCTGCTGACCGTCACCACCCTGGAGCCGGGCACCGGCAGGAGGTTCTCCAGCAGCAGGCCGGTGAGCGCGAAGTGGCCCAGGTGGTTGGTGCCGAACTGAAGCTCGAAGCCGTCGCGGGTGGTGAGCTTGGGGGTGTACATCACGCCCGCGTTGTTGATCAGCAGGTCGAGGCGCGGGTGGGCGGCGCGCAGAGCGGCGGCGGCCTCGCGGACCGAGTCCAGCGACGTCAGGTCCAGCTCCTGCACCAGGACCTCGCCCGCGATCCGCTCGGCGGCCTGCTTGCCCTTCTCGACGTCGCGGACGGCCAGCACCACCGTCGCGCCCCGTTCGGCGAGCACCCGCGCGGTCTCGAAGCCGAGTCCGGTGTTCGCGCCGGTCACCACCGCGACCCGGCCGCTCTGGTCGGGGACGTTCCGCTCGGTCCAGTTCTCGCTCATCGTGCGCTCCTCTTAAAGTACCGCCGGTCTGTTACAGGACGGAACAGTAAGAGACCGGCGGTCTCATGTCAAGAGACCGCCGGTTCGTTGTAAGCTCCCCCGGTGACGTTCCAACGGGCCCGGAGCGCGGAGCAGCGGGAGATCCGC
>NZ_JBQGCX010001468.1:0-4792 GCF_052038725.1 Actinosynnema sp. | reverse complement strand
TTTCCGGTGCGCGGAAGCCGGTGGCGGGTGGGTGGTTCCGCCGTTCGGCCCAACCACGCTTCGTCACGCGTTCGGGGGCAAACCCCGATTTCGCGGCGCGTTCCCCGGTTCGTCGATCACCGGTGAACGGGCTGGTCAGGGTGGCGATTCCGGGTCGGGTGGGCTGGGTGGCCCGTGCGGGGGCGCGGCGGCGCCGATCTCTGAACCGGTTCGGACGGCACGGGGTTGACCTGCGCGGATAACGGTCGGCGGGCGAGACGTCCCGGTCTTTGAACACGCTGCGTAGTCGGCGGTGGCTTATCTCACTAAATCTCCGCAGTTCGCCACGAATGGGTTGCCCACTTTCGTGACGTCGGGTTACGTTCTCCGCCGCATGTCACGGTTCGGTCTCTAGCAGGCAACGGAGGTGCTCCCCGAAGGCACCTCCACCCGGTCCCCCGGCCGGGTGTCCTGGACCGAGCCCCCCGAAATGCCTGGAGGAAAGTTGGCCCGCCACACGCACGCCCCCGGTCGCACCGCCTTCACGGCACCGCCGAAGAAGGCTCCCGCGCCCGGTCGTCGCGGCTCGCACCGCGCGGAGGACGACAGGTCCCCGCTGCGTGGCCGGGTCACCGCCGCCGCCGTCGTCGCGGGCGCCATCGCGACCGGCTCCGGCTTCTTCAACGCCGTCGGCACCAGCGCCATCCCGCTCGCCGCCGGGGGAGACCTGGCGGGCGCGCTGCTGGTCCCCAGCGAGGGGGCGCCCGCGCAGGCGTCCGGCGCGCTCCTGACCGTGCACGAGGTGAACCCCGGCCTGGAGTCCGCGAAGCTCGTGCGCGGCGAGGGCATGGTGGCGCTCCAGCAGGTCGACCGCGTGGTGCAGCAGGCGAGCGCCGACTACGCGGTGAAGCAGGAGGAGCTGCGCAAGCAGCAGGAGGCCGAGGCCGCCGAGAAGGCGCGCAGGGAGGCCGAGGAGGCGGCGAAGCGGCCGAAGGTCGTGAAGCCCGCGCAGGGCTCGTTCACGTCCGGCTTCGGCGCCCGCTGGGGCACCACGCACTACGGCATCGACATCGCGAACTCGATCGGCACCCCGATCCTGTCGGCGATGGACGGCACCGTGATCGAGGCGGGCTCCGCGTCCGGCTTCGGCCTGTGGGTGCGCGTGCAGCACGACGACGGCACGGTGACCGTGTACGGGCACGTGGACACGATCGTGGCGTACGCGGGCACCAGGGTGTCGGCGGGGCAGCAGATCGCCACGATGGGCAACCGGGGCCAGTCGACGGGGCCGCACCTGCACTTCGAGGTGTGGCTCAACGGCGGTCAGAAGATCGACCCGGTCGGGTGGCTGGCGCAGCGCGGGATCGCGCTCTGAGGTTGTCGGGTCGGACTCCTGGCGGGCCTGCGCACCTCTTGGGTGCCCCTGATCGGGGGCACTAAACACGTCGGGTGGGGGAGCTGTCCAGCGGCGGGCCTGTGCGCGGGTTACGGCTGGATGGATGGGACCACCCCCGCATGTGCGGGGAAGACCTGCACGTCGGGCGTGGTTTGGGGGACAAGTACGGACCACCCCCGCATGTGCGGGGAAGACGCTTGTTGACCAGCGAGTTTATCCGTCCAAGGGGTCGTTTTCATTCGGTTCAGCGGAGTCTCGGATCCAGCGCCTGGTCCTGCCCGCCACAAGCCGCCCCTCGCACCCCTCCCATTCCCCCATTCGGCATACCGACCAGTCGGTACCCTGCGGTACGGTGCCCTCACCTGGAGCTCTGGGAGGCCACCGTGGGTCGTTGGGGTGTCACGCTGCCGTTGACCGGTGTCCCGATCCTCGACCACCAACCCCTCGTCTCCGAGCTCACCGCCCTCGGCTACACCGACATCTGGTCCGCCGAGACCTCCGGCGCCGACGCGTTCACCCCGCTCGCCCTCGCCGCCCAGTGGTCGCCCACCGCCCGCCTCGGCACCGCCATCGCCCCCGTCTACACCCGCGGCCCGGCGCTGCTCGCCATGTCGGCCGCCACGCTCGCCGAGGTCTCCGGCGGGCGGTTCGTGCTCGGGATCGGGTCGTCCTCGCCCGCCATCGTCTCCCGGTGGAACGGGCAGGAGTTCACCGAGCCCTTCGCCCGCACCCGCGACACCCTCCGCTTCCTCCGCTCCGCGCTCGCGGGGGACAAGGTCACCCGTGAGTACCCGACGTTCAGCGTCAGCGGCTTCCGGCTCGAGAAAGCGCCCGCGCACCACGTGCCCATCATGCTCGCGGCGCTGCGGCCGGGGATGCTCCGCCTCGCCGCGCGGGAGGCCGACGGGGCCATCACCAACTGGCTCGCCGCCACCGACGTCCCCCGCGTCCGCGAAGCGCTCGGGGACAAGGAGCTCGCCGCCCGGATCTTCGTCTGCCCCACCGAGGACGCCGACGCCGCCCGCGCACTCGGCCGCGCCCTGATCTGCGCCTACCTGACCGTCCCCGCCTACGCCGCCTTCCACGACTGGCTCGGGCGCGACAAAGTCCTCGCACCCATGCGCGAGGCCTGGTCGGCGGGCAGGCGCAAGGAGGCCAACGCGCTCGTGCCCGACGAGGTCGTCGACGCGCTCGTCGTGCACGGCAGCGCCGAGCAGTGCCGGGCGCGCGTCGCCCAGTACGCCGCCAACGGCGTCGACACCCCGATCATCGGCCTCCTGCCCACGGGCGGGGACCAGCTCGACCTGGTGCGTCGGCTGGCCCCCGGCGCCTGAGCCTCAGCTCCCCGCGCGCTCCCGCAGCACCGCCAGCGCCTTGTCGGCGTGCGCGTTCATCGCGAACTCCGACTTGATCACCTCCAGGACCGTCAGGTCCGTGCCGATCACGAACGTGTGCCGCTTCACCGGCAGCGGCCCGAACCGCCGCTTCACCCCGAACGCCTCGGCCACCGCGCCGTCCGCGTCGGACAGCAGCGGGTAGTCGAAGCTGTTGATGTCCGCGAACTGCTTCTGCCGCGCCACCGAGTCCGTGCTGATGCCCACCCGCTGCGCGCCCGCCTGCGCGAACTCGGTGGCCAGGTCCCGGAAGTGGCAGCTCTCGGCCGTGCACCCGCTGGTCATCGCCGACGGGTAGAAGAACAGCACCACCGGCCCGTCCGCCAGCAGCGCGGACAGGGTGCGCGGTTCGCCGTCCTGGTCGGGCAGCGTGAAGTCGCTGACCTGATCGCCTGGCTTCATCGGGGGTCCTCTCGACGGGGTGCGGTGCCTGGCCATGATCGTCCCAGGGCCGCTCGGCGGCGGGTCGCCGGGAGGTTCTCGATACCCTCGGGTGAAGCCTGGAGGTGGGGATGACCAGCATGTCCGACGTGGCGAAGGCCGCCGGGGTCTCCGCGGCGACGGTGTCGCGCGCGCTGCGCGGCGAGCCGGGGGTGTCGGAGAGCACCCGCGAGCACGTCGCCGAGGTGGCCAAGCGGATGCGCTACGCGATCGCCCGCGACGCCTCCAGCCTCGCGGGCGGCAGGCGCTACGCGGTCGCGGTGCTCACCGCCGACGTCGGGCGCGGCGACCTGCTCGCGGGCGCCGAGTCCGCGCTGCGCGAGGCGGGCTACGACGTGCTGCTGGACGTGCTCAACGACCCCGCCGCGCGCGCCCGCTTCTTCGACCAGGTGCCCACCGGCCGCCGCGTCGACGGGGTGCTCGCGCTGGCCACGAGGCCCACCGAGGCCGAGCGGGCGGCGCTGGACGGGGCGGGCGTGCCGGTCGTGCTGGTCGAGGACGGCGACCTCGGCGAGGCCGTCGCGCTCGCCGCCAGGCACCTCATCGGGCACGGCCACCGCGAGGTCGCGCTGGTGCTCGCCGAGGACGTGGACGAGTCCCTGGACGAGGTGCTCGCCGCCGAGGGGCTGGCGGTGCGTCCGGAGTGGACGGTGTGGTCCTCGCCGACCGTCGCGGGCGGCGAGCAGGTGGTCGACGCGCTGCTCGACGGCGGGGCCCTGCCCACGGCGGTGATCAGCTCCAGCGGCGAGGTGGCGCTCGGCGTGTACCTGCGGCTGCGCCGCGACGGCCGCGAGGACGTCTCGGTGGTCAGCCTGGAGGGCGCGGAGCTGGCGCGCGCGGTGGGCATCACCGCCGTGGAGGGCGCGTGGCGCGAGCGCGGCGAGCACGCCACCGCCGTGCTGCTGTCCGCCCTGCGCGGCGACGCACAGCCGCACGCGGAGGCCATCGCGCCGCCCTCGGCGCAGCTCGTGGTGCGGGGATCGAGCGGGCCCGCGCCGCGCAGCGGCGCGATCCCCCCAACCGTCGCACCCTAGCCCCCACCGCCACCCAGTGCTCTTGGTCTTTTCCCCGGTTTCGCACCGCGCCCCCAAGCCCTGGGCCCAGCCCGGCGGACGCACTCCGCCACCGGCCCACCCCGACTCCCCACAACTTCCCCCCCACCACCCCCGAAACCCGTGCGGCACCTGCGGGTTCGACCGGCCCCGGCTCGGGCATTCCCCCACCGTGGCCGACTCCGCGAACCAGCCGACCAGCACCACGCCCCCGCCCGGCAGCACCGCCCGGCCCGAGGAAACCGCCCTGCCCGACCCCACCCCCGAGGCCGGCACCGCTCCCAGCCACTCGACCGGGCCATCCGGTAGTGCGGCTTCCTGCAACCATCGGGTGACCACGCCTGACCTGCCTGGCCTCGACCACCCGCCCCGGACGAAGCTGTCCAGCGTGGACGAGGACCTGGCCGCGCTGGCCCGTGCGCACGGAGTCGCGACCTGGTACGAGGACGCGGGCGACAGCCGCGTCGAGGTGGACGCCGACGTGGTCGTGGCCGTGCTGGCCCAGCTCGGCGTCGACGCCTCCACCCCGG
>NZ_JBQGCX010001467.1:0-3641 GCF_052038725.1 Actinosynnema sp. | reverse complement strand
CGCCGACCTCGCCGCGCTGGGCTACGGCTACGGCCCGGTGTTCCAGGGCCTGCGCAAGGCGTGGCGGCGCGGGACCGGCCCCTCCGCCGAGGTGTACGCCGAGGTGGCGCTGCCCGAGTCGGTCGCCGCGTCCGCCGCCTCCTTCGGCCTGCACCCCGCGCTGCTCGACGCCGCCCTGCACGCCGTGGACGTCGCGGGCACGGCGCCCGGCGACCCCGGCGAGGTGCGCGTCCCGTTCGCCTGGAACGACGTCGTCCTGCACGCCACCGGCGCGTCGGCGGTGCGCGTGCGCATCAGCCCCGCCGGGTCCGACGCGGTGTCGCTGACCATCACCGACCCGGCGGGCGCGCCGGTCGCCACGGTGGGCTCGTTCGTCTCCCGCGCGGTCACCGCCGAGCAGCTCGCCGCCGCCCGCCGCGAGCACCACGAGTCGCTGCTGCGCCAGGAGTGGGTCTCGCGGCCCGTCCCGTCCGGCCCGGTCCGCCCGGCCACCGTGCTCGGCGCGGGCCACGCCGACCTCGCCGCGCTGGGCGCCGCCCTCACCTCGGGCGCGACCGTGCCCGAGACCGTCGTCCACCACGTCCCGACGAGCACCGGTGACGTCCTCGTCGACGTCCGCGCCGCGCTCGACTCGGTGCTCACCGTGGTCCGCCAGTGGCTCGCCGACGAGCGCTTCGGCCCGTCCCGCCTGGTCGTGGTCACCAGGGGCGTCCGCGACGCGGACCTCGCGCACACCCCGGTGTGGGGCCTGGTCCGCGCCGCGCAGGCGGAGAACCCGGACCGCTTCACCCTGGTCGACCTGGACGACGCCCCCGAGTCCGCCGCCCAGCTGCTCCCGGCCGTCGCCACCGGCGAGCCGGAGCTGTCCGTGCGCGCGGGCAAGGTCTCCGTGCCGCGCCTGGCGCGCGTCCCGGTCGAGGAGCCCGCCGACGACCCGTGGGCGGGCGAGGGCACCACCCTGGTCACCGGCGGAACCGGCGGCCTCGGCGCGCTGGTCGCCAAGCACCTGGCCGCCAGGGGCGCCCGGAGGCTGGTGCTCACCAGCCGCCGCGGCCCCGACGCGCCCGGCGCGACCGAGCTGGTCGCGGAGCTGGCCGACCTCGGCGCGACCGCCCGCGTGGTGGCCTGCGACGTGGCCGACCGCGCCGCCGTCGCCGACCTGCTCGACGGCAACACCGACCTGACCGCCGTCGTGCACACCGCCGGTGTCGTCGCGGACGGCACGGTCGGCGCCCTCACCGCCGAGCGCGTGGACGAGGTGCTGCGCCCCAAGGCCGACGCCGCCTGGCACCTGCACGAGCTGACCCAGGGCCGCGACCTGACCGCGTTCGTCCTGTACTCCTCGCTGGCCGCGCTGCTCGACAACCCCGGCCAGGGCAACTACGCCGCCGCGAACCTGTTCCTCAACGCGCTGGCCGAGCGCCGCCGCGCCGAGGGCCTGCCCGCCACCGCCCTCACCTGGGGCCTGTGGCTGGGGGAGAGCGGCATGGGCTCGGTGCTCGACGCCGCCGCCCTGCACCGCATCGAGGCCTCCGGGATGCCGGGCCTGACCCCCGAGGAGAACCTGGCGCTGCTCGACGCCGCGCTCACCACCACCGAGCCGGTGCTCGCCCCGGTCCGCCTCGACCTGACCGCGCTGCGCGCCCGCCAGGACGGCGTCCCGGCCCTGCTGCGCGTCCTCGCCCCCACCGCCGCGCGCCGCGCCGCCGGGGGAGCGGCCCAGTCCGGCGGTGACAGCCTCGGCGCGCGCCTGGCCGAGCTGCCCGAGGCCGACCGGGACCGCGTCCTGCTCGACCTGGTCCGCGCGCACGTCGCGGCGGTCCTCGGCCACGGCGGCGGCGACGCCATCGAGCCCAAGCGCGCGTTCAGCGAGATCGGCTTCGACTCGCTGGCGGCCGTGGAGCTGCGCAACCGGCTCACCACCGCCACCGGCCTGCGGCTGCCCGCGACCCTGGTGTTCGACTACCCGACCCCGCTCGCCCTGGTCGGGCACCTGAAGGACAAGGCGCTCGGCGACCGCGCCGCCGCCGCGCCCGTCCAGCGCGCCACCGCCACCGCGGTGGACGACGAGCCCATCGCCGTCGTCGGCATGAGCTGCCGCTTCCCCGGCGGCGTCACCACCCCCGAGGAGCTGTGGCGCCTGGTCGCCGACGGCGTCGACGGTATCTCCCGCTTCCCCGACGACCGGGGCTGGGACGTCGACTCGCTCTACGACCCCGAGCCCGGCAAGCCCGGCCGCACCTACTCGGTCGAGGGCGGCTTCCTGGACGACGCGCTGGACTTCGACGCCGAGTTCTTCGGCATCAGCCCGCGCGAGGCCACCGCGATGGACCCGCAGCAGCGCCTGCTGCTGGAGACCGCCTGGGAGGCGCTGGAGCGCGCGGGCATCGACCCGACCTCGCTCAAGGGCAGCCCGACCGGCGTGTTCGCGGGCATCATGTACCACGACTACGCCCTGCGGCTGAAGGACATCCCGGAGGACCTGGCCGGGTACCTGGGCAACGGCTCGCTCGCCAGCGTCGCCTCCGGCCGCGTCGCGTACGTGCTCGGCCTCGAAGGCCCGGCCGTCTCCGTGGACACCGCGTGCTCCTCGTCGCTGGTGTCGATCCACCTGGCCGCGCAGGCCCTGCGCGGCGGCGAGTGCTCGCTCGCCCTGGCCGGTGGTGTCACCGTCATGGCCACGCCCGACACGTTCCTGGACTTCAGCCTCCAGCGCGGCCTGGCCGCCGACGGCCGCTCCAAGTCGTTCTCCGCCGACGCCGACGGCACCGCCTGGGGCGAGGGCGTGGGCGTGCTCGTGCTGGAGCGGCTGTCCGACGCGCGCCGCAACGGCCACGAGGTCCTGGCCGTGGTCAAGGGCTCCGCGATCAACCAGGACGGCGCGTCCAACGGCCTGACCGCCCCCAACGGGCCGTCGCAGCAGCGGGTCATCCGCGCCGCGCTGTCCATGGCGGGCCTGTCGCACACCGAGGTCGACGCCGTCGAGGCGCACGGCACCGGCACCCGCCTGGGCGACCCGATCGAGGCGCAGGCGCTGCTGGCCACCTACGGCCAGGACCGCACCGAGCCGCTGTGGCTGGGCTCGATCAAGTCGAACGTCGGCCACACCCAGGCCGCGGCCGGTGTCGCGGGCGTCATCAAGATGGTCATGGCGATGCGCGAGGGCGTGCTGCCCCGCACCCTGCACGTGGGGGAGCGCACCCCGCAGGTCGACTGGTCCGAGGGCGCGGTCGAGCTGCTCACCGAGGCCCGCCCGTGGCCGGAGACCGGTCGTCCGCGCCGCGCGGGCGTGTCCTCGTTCGGCATCAGCGGCACCAACGCGCACGTCGTGCTGGAGCAGGCCCCCGCCGCCGAACCCGCCGCAGAGCCCGAGCCCGCCGAACCGCAGCCGTCCGGCCTGGTGCCGTGGGCGCTGTCCGCCCGCACCGGGGACGCCCTGCGCGAGCAGGCCGCCCGGCTGCGCGAGCACGTCGGCTCGGCGTCCCCGCGCGACGTCGGCTGGTCCCTGGCCACCACCCGCGCCGCACTGGAGCGCCGCGCCGTCGTGGTCGGCGAGGACGCCGACCAGCACGACCCCGCACAGTACGCGCTGGCCTCCCGCGAGGCCGCGGCCTCCCTCGGGGACGGCGAGGCGCTGTCCG
>NZ_JBQGCX010001466.1:0-3358 GCF_052038725.1 Actinosynnema sp. | reverse complement strand
TACAAGGCGGGCGCTCCTCCCAGGAGCCGAAGAGGCGGCGGCGGCGCGGGGTCCCGTGTGGAGCGGGACGTCCGCGTCGCCTCCCCCCGCACCGGGCGGAGGGGTCTGGCGAAGGCGGCGCGCGTCGGTGGGCGCTGCCGGAAAGCGCGGGGACCGGTCGGCGCGGCGCCACGCCGGACCGGGTGCGCCCGAATTCCGCCGGGCGCGGTGAACGCGCCGAACGCTCCCCTGAACGTTCGGCCGAAGAATTGCGCGAGCTGTTCCGCGGTCACCGGACAACCGGAGAACCGCCGATCCGGGGAATTCCGGAAATCAGCTTCGGAAAAGGCGGGGGCGAGCCGGGGGACCTCTCCCCCACCACCCGCCGCCGCTCCCCGCGCGTCCGCGCCGCCCGCCACGACCCGGTGCGCCCAGCGCACCCGGCCGCCGGGGAACGACCCGGTGACGAGAAGAGCCGCCCTCCCGGTTCTCCCAGGTGGGCGGCTCCCGCACGGCGTGACCAGCGCGTGGTCACGGTGGGGAGCAGGCGCCGCCCAGGAGCAGGGGCAGCCGCCACGACAGGAGCGGGCAGGGCAGGAAGCCGGTGATCTCGCGGCTCGGCAGTCGCAGCCGTCCCTGGAGTTTCGCTTCCACCATCACCCGCTTCACCACGACCACGACCCTCCGCCTTTCCGCTGCGCTGACAGGAAGGAGTATGCCCCACCCCGTTCCGGGGGCGCAATGCTTTTTGCGGGTGGAGTGGAAAACACCCGGACGCCGTTCGGAATGCGCGCGACCTGCCGTCGGCGCGCGGACGCCCGGCCTGCCGCCCGCGCGCCCCTATGATCGCCCAATGGCCACCATCGCCGACGTCGCCCGTGCCGCCGGGGTCTCGCCGAGCACCGTGTCGTACGTGCTGTCGGGCAAGCGGACCATCTCGGAGGGCACGCGGTTGCGGGTCGAGCGCAGCATCCGCGAGCTGGGGTACCACCCCAACGCGGGCGCGCGGGCGCTGGCGAGCAGCCGGACCAGCGTGCTCGCCCTGGTCGCGCCGCTGCGCAAGGACCTGAACGTCCCGGTGGTGATGCAGTTCGTCGGCGGCGCGCTGGAGCGGGCCCGCGCGCACGGGCACGACCTGCTGCTGCTCACCGAGGACGAGGGCGCGGACGGGCTGCGGCGGGGGGCCAGCGCCGCGCTGGCCGACGCGATCATCGTGATGGACGTGGAGGCCAGCGAGCCGAGGGTGCCGGTGCTGCGGGCGCTGCCGCTGCCGTCGGTGCTGATCGGGGTCCCGGACGACGCGTCGGGGCTCACCTGCGTGGACCTGGACTTCGGGGCGGCGGGCGCGCTGTGCGTGGAGCGGCTCGCGGACCTGGGGCACCGGGAGGTCGCGCTGATCGGGCCCGCGCCGTCGGTGTACGAGCGCGGGACCAGTTACGCCAAGCGGTTCCTGGCCGGGTTCACCGGCGCGGCGCGGGTGCGGGGCGTGCGGGCGGTGGTGCTGCGGTGCCCGCCGAACTACGACGGGGTGCGCGAGTGCCTCGACGCGACGCCGGACTCGGTGACGGGGCTGGTGGTGCACAACGAGGCGGTGCTGGGGGCGGTGCTGGCCGAGCTGGCGCGGCGGGGGCGGCAGGTGCCGGGGGACGTGTCGGTGCTGGCGGTGTGCCCGCGCGACATGGCCGAGACGCAGGTCGTGCCGATCAGCTCGGTCGACCTGCCCGGCGCGGAGCTCGGGGCGCTGGCGGTGGACCTGGCGCTGGGGGCCTCGCGGTCCGGGGTGCGGTTGGTGGAACCGGTGCTGACCGAGCGGGCCACCACGGCGCGCGTTCGGGGGTAGTCGGCGCGGACACGGGTCGCGGGCGGGGTGGAATGCCGGATTTCGCTTGCGCGCGAACGGTTGTCGGGGCGACCCTCGCGGGCGGGGAACCGCGTCGGGGGACCGGTTCCGCGTTCGTCGCACTCGGGGGGGCAGACCGTGCCGCGCATGCGCATCCACTTCACCGACGCCGACCTGGTCAGGACACGGCTGAAGCTGGAGCGCGACCTCATGTGGGAGGTCGTGAGCAGCGTGCAGGTGTTGCAGCACGAGGAGTGGCGGGTCTTCTTCGACCCGTGGCGGCGGGTGGTGCGGGAGCGGGTCCGCCGTGATCCGGGGGTGCGGGCGGCGGTGCGGTCGCTGGTCGCGGTGGCGCCGCACGCGGCGTACTTCCCGGACTTCCTGACGCCCGCGCAGGAGCGGGAGGGGATCGGGGCCGCGGTGGAGGCGGTGCTGACCACGCCGGTGGAGCGGGTTCGGGCCGTGGTGGCTTCGATCGGGGGGGGGGGGGCCGGGGCGGCGCGGTGGTTGGGCGGGCTGGCCGAGGGGCGGGTCGAGGCGTACCGGCACCTGGAGCGGTCGCTGCGGGTGTTCCACGACGTGCTGCTGACGCCGCTGCTCCCGGCGGTGGACAGCGCCCTGCGGGCCGAGTGCGTGGCGGGGAGCCACCACTACCTGCGGGACGGGCCGGAGGGGCTGCTGCGGTGGCTGCCGGGGGCCAGGTGGGAGCCGCCGGTGCTGGTGGTGGACTACCCGGTGGACCGGGAGCTGCGGCTCGGCGGGCGGGGGCTGCTGCTGATCCCGTCGTACTTCTGCGTCTTCCACCCCGTGGCGCTGGCCGATCCGGGGCTGCCGCCGGTGCTGGTGTTCCCGGTGCGGAGCTCCTCGCGACTGCTGGGGGTGGAGCGCGGGGCCGGGGACCACGTGTCGTCGCTGCTGGGGCCGACGCGGGCGGCGGTGCTGCGGGCGGCGGTGAGCGGGCCGACGACGGGTGGGCTGGCGCGGCGGTTGGGGGTCTCGCCCGCGACGGTCAGCCACCACACGGGGGTGCTGCGGGACGCGGGACTGGTGTCGACCGAGCGGTGCGGGAACTCGTCGGTGCACCGGGTGACGCCGCTGGGGATGGCGGTTCTGGCCTGAGAGCGGCGCTGAGCCGGGGGTGACGCCGAGCCGGGGGCGCGCGTGGTGGCGGGCTCACCGCCGGATCACCGGGCGGGACCCGCGCGGTCCCCCGTCCCGGCGCGCGCGACACGCGCCGGGACGGGGAGGGCGTCACCAGCTGACGCTTCCCGCCTCCGCGACGCCGTTCTCCGCGTCGACCGACCGGCCGCCGGGCAGCACGAGCCGCCAGCGCTCGGGCGGGTTCTGCGCGGTCGCGCGGACGGTGTCGCCGTCGCGGTGGACGGTGAAGCGCGACTCGCCCACGCGGACCTCGGTGGCGCTGCCGTCGGCGAGCTCGTGGCAGTGCAGGGAGACGCCCTCGGCGTGGTCGTAGTCCGGGCGGTCGTCCACCGCGCCGACCGGGACCACCGCGCCGGGGCGCACCAGGAGCGGGATCGA
>NZ_JBQGCX010001465.1:0-2157 GCF_052038725.1 Actinosynnema sp. | reverse complement strand
GGGTCCTTGAAGGTGATCCACGGGTGCCCGGTCTCGAACAGCACCGTCAGCATCCGCCGCCACAGGTCGACCGCGCGCACCCTGCGGTGCACCCGGATCTCACCGCGGTCGGCGGCCTCCTCGTAGGCGCGGTACCGCTCGGCGAACGCCCTGCCGCACAGCTCGTGCAGGTCGGGGGTCTCGTCCGGGGAGAACAGCGTCCACTCCGCGTCCGCCTCGACCCGGCGCAGGAACTCGTCCGGCACCCAGTTCGCGGTGTTCATGTCGTGGGTGCGCCGCCGGTCGTCGCCGGTGTTCTTGCGCAGCTCCAGGAACTCCTCGACGTCGACGTGCCACGTCTCCAGGTACGCGCACGCCGCGCCCTTGCGCTTGCCGCCCTGGTTGACCGCGACCGCCGTGTCGTTGGCGATCTTCAGGAACGGCACGACGCCCTGCGACCGCCCGTTGGTGCCCTTGATGTGCGCGCCCATGCCGCGCACCGGCGTCCAGTCGTTGCCCAGGCCGCCGGAGTACTTGGCCAGCAGGGCGTTGTTGCGGTAGCCCCGGAAGATCGCGTCCAGGTCGTCGTCCACGGTGGTGAGGAAGCAGGACGACAGCTGCGGGCGGGTGGTGCCGGAGTTGAACAGGGTCGGGGTGGAGCACATGAAGTCGAACGAGGACAGCAGTTCGTAGAACTCGATCGCGCGCGCCTCGCGGTCGTCCTCGCGCAGCGCCAGGCCCATCGCGACGCGCATGAAGAACGCCTGCGGCAGCTCGTAGCGCACGCCGTCGTCGTGCAGGAAGTAGCGGTCGTACAGGGTCTGCATCCCGAGGAAGTCGAACGCCAGGTCCCGCTCGGGCCGGATCGCCCGCGCCAGGCGGGGCAGGTCGAACGCGCGCAGCTCGGGGTCGAGCCGGTCCACGGACACGCCCAGCTCCACGTACGCCGGGAAGTAGTCCGCGTAGGACATCTGCTCGCCGGTGGCCTCCACGGGCTGCCCCGCGACGTGGCTGAGCGCCTCGCGGCGGAGCTTGTCCAGCAGCAGCCGGGCCGAGGCGAACGAGTAGTCCGGCTCGGTCTCCACGAGGGTGCGGGCGGCCATGATCTGCGCGGTGGCCAGCTCGTCGGCGGTGATGCCGTCGTAGAGGTTGCGGCGGGTCTCGGCCAGGACGGTCTCGGCGCTGACGTCGGTCAGCCCGGCGCACGCCTCGGCCACGACGGCGGCGACGCGGTCCCAGTCCAGCGGCTTGACCTGCCCGTCCGGGTGGGTGACCCGGATGGTCGGGGCGGGCGCGCTCGCGGTGGCGGCGCGGGCCTTGGCGCGCTCCTCCCGGTAGAGCACGTACGCGCGGGCGACGGCGTGGTGGCCGCCGCGCATGAGCACCAGCTCGACCTGGTCCTGGATCTGCTCGACGTGCAGGGCCACGTCCGGCCGCACGTGCTTGCGCAGCGCGGCCTCGACCTGCCCGGTCAGCTCCTCCACCAGCGGGTGCAGCCGGGACGACGCGACCGCGCCGTCGCCCTCCACCGCCAGGAAGGCCTTGGTCATCGCCACCGAGACCTTGGTGGCGTCGAACGCAGACACCGCCCCGTCGCGGCGGACCACCCGAACCGGGGCCTTGGCGACAGCGGCGGGTGTGGTTGTGGTTGGCACAGCCCTCTCTCTCCTCGCGAGCCGGACACCGCCGGGGTGCTCGCGAGGAGGGCGCGCCGCAGCCGGGACGCGGGGGAACGCGCACGCCGGCTGTCCGCGAAGGCCCTCCCACGAGGCCCCGGACGAGCGCGCGCCGAAGGCGTCGGCGCGCGCGTCGACGGCAGGTCTTCGGACTCGCGGACACCCGGCGTTCCCACCGGACCTACTGGCCGTCGCTTCCCAGGCCCGGAACGGGCCCAGTGCTGTGTGACGGCGGTCGTTTCCACTCACCGCTGCGGGGCAGTCCCGGATTCCCACCGGGTTCCCTCTTGCCTCGCCGCCCCCTCGGGAGGGAGCGGCGAACCGCTGACGGGCGAGACACTACATGTTGTGGAGGGGCGTGGACGACACCCCCACATCGGCGCGTCGGGGCGGGGTGGGCAACACGCGAACCGGTGACGGAAAGTAGTGGAGTCATACCGCAAGCGTGATTAAATACAGAAGTAAAAAGTCTCGAAAAAATCGATAATTAATTTGTCAAAGT
>NZ_JBQGCX010001464.1:0-7748 GCF_052038725.1 Actinosynnema sp. | reverse complement strand
CTCCCCGAACGGCCCCGAGGACCCCGCGATCGCCCACGCGGCGACCGGCGCTGGCGGGGCCGTGGTGGTGCTCAACCCGCTGGACACCGAGCGGGACCTGGCCGCCCGGCTCACCGAGTCCGGGGCCCGGCTGCTGGTCGTCGCGCCCGCCGACCTGGAGCGGGGGACCGCCCTGGCCGCGCAGGTGGGGATCGACGAGGTGCTCACCACCGCGCCCGCGCCCGGCGCCCGCCCGTTCACCGCGCTGGCCGACGACGCGGGCGCCCCGGCCGCCGCAGCGGTCAGGGAGCTCGACCCGGCGCGCGACCCGGCCGCCCTGCTGCACTCCAGCGGCAGCACCGGCCACCCCAAGACCGTGGTGCTCACCCACCGCAACCTGGTCGCCAAGGCGCTGCTCACCAGCATGGTCGCCCCGATCGAACCGGGCGAGGTGGTGCTGGCCGTCCCGCCGTTCCACCACGCCTTCGGCCTCACCATGATGATGAACGCGACCCTGCTGCAGGGCGGCACCCTGATCACCGTGCCCCGCTTCGACCCCGAGGCGTTCCTGCGCGCGGTCGAGGACCACCGGGTCACCCGGCTCTACGTCGTGCCCACCATGGCCGTGCTGCTCGCGAAGAGCCCCCTGGTCGACGAGCACGACCTGTCCTCGCTGCGCTCCATCGTCTCCGGCGGCGCCGCGCTCGACCCGGAGATCGCGCGCCTGGTGCGCGAGCGGATCGGCTGCCGCATCGCCCAGGGCTACGGGATGACCGAGTCGATGGTCTCGTTCATGCAGTCCGACCACCCCGCCAACGACTCCTCGGTCGGCACGCCCGCGCCGGGCGTCGAGTGCCGCGTGGTCGACCCGGACACCGGCGAGGAGCTGAACGCGGAGGAGACCGGCGAGGTGCTGATCCGGGGCCCGCAGGTGATGCGCGGCTACCTGGCCGCCGGGGCGACCGACACCGCCGCCACCGCCGAGGTGCTGGGCCCGGACGGGTTCCTGCGCACCGGCGACCTCGGCTACGTCGGCTCCGACGGCGAGCTGGTGCTCGTCGACCGCATCAAGGAGCTGATCAAGTACAAGGGGCAGCAGGTGTCCCCGGTCGAGCTGGAGTCCGTGCTGCTCAAGCACCCTGAGGTCGCCGACGCCGCGGTGGTGGGCGTGCCGGACGAGGAGGCCAGCGAGATCCCCAAGGGGTTCGTGGTCGCCAAGGGGGCCACGACCGCCGAGGAGCTGATGGCGTACGTGGCCGAGCGCGTCGCCCCCTACAAGAAGATCCGCCGGATCGAGTTCGTCGACCGCATCCCGCGCACCCCGGTCGGCAAGGTCGAGCGCCGCGCGCTGCGCGACCGCGCCGCGTGACCCGAGGAGGAGACAGATGAGCAGTCCGCAGGTCGTCACCAGGGCGGAGTGGTTGCAGGCCCGCAAGGTCCTGCTGGAGAAGGAGAAGGAGGTCACCAGGGCGCGCGACGAGATCGCCGCCCAGCGCCGCGCGCTGCCGGTGGTGCTGGTGGAGAAGGACTACCGGTTCCAGGGCCCGGACGGCGAGCTGTCGCTGCTGGAGATGTTCGAGGGCCGCCGCCAGCTCGTGGTCCGCCACTACATGTACAGCCCCGGCGCGCAGGAGGGCTGCATCGGCTGCTCCATGCAGGCCGACAGCGTCGGCGAGCTGGCCCACCTGTGGGCGCGCGACACCACGTTCGCCATGGTCTCCCGCGCCCCGTACCCGGACTTCCAGCCGTTCAAGGCGCGCATGGGCTGGACCATGCCCTGGTACTCCTCGTTCGGCAGCGACTTCAACTACGACTACGAGGTCTCCACCGAGCAGGGCGAGTCGCCGGGGGTGAGCGCCTTCTACCGCGAGGGCGACCGGGTCTTCCACACCTACTCGGTGTTCGACCGGGGCGGCGAGATCTTCAAGAACTTCTACAACTACCTGGACATCACCCACCTCGGGCGTCGCGAGGACGAGCTGGAGCACCCGTGGGACTGGTGGCGGTTCAAGGACCGCTACGAGGCCGACGACGCGTCCGGGCCCGGCGAGAACTGGTGGAACAACACCAGGTTCAAGGGCTGACGGCCACGCGGCCGGCACCCCCGCGCCGCGGCACCCCCATCAGGACACCCGCACCACGACCGGGAGGGCACCACCATGCGCGACATGTCCGGCAGGACCACGATCGTCGTCGGCGCCAGCCGGGGCCTGGGGAGGGGGATCGCCGCCGCGCTGGCGGACGCGGGGTCCTCGGTGGTCGCGATCGCCCGCACCGCCGTCGAGCACACCGCGCCCGCCTCGGGCGCGGGGCAGGTCCGGGCCGAGGTCGTGGACGCCGCCGACGGCAAGTCCGCGACCGAGCTGATCGCCCGCCACGAGCCGCACGCGCTCGTGGTGGTCGCGGGCGCGGTCCCTGTCATGCGCCCGCTGCAGGACCAGGACTGGGAGAGCTTCTCGGTCAACTGGGAGACCGACGTCCGGATCACCTTCGACTGGCTGCGCGAGGCGCTGACCGCCCCGCTGCGGCCCGGCGGCCGGGTGGTCGTGGTCAGCAGCGGCGCGGCCCTGAACGCCGACGGCTCCCCGCTCAGCGGCGGCTACGCGGGCGCGAAGGCCATGCAGCGCTTCCTCACCGGCTACGCGCAGGGCGAGGCGGACCGGGCCGGGCTGGACCTGTCGTTCACCGCCGTGCTGCCCCGCTTCGCCCCGGAGACGGGCGTGGGCTCGGCGGCCGTCGCCGCGTACGCGGAGCGCGCGGGCGCGCCCGTCAAGGCGTTCCTGGAGCACCACAAGCCGCTGCTCACCCCGGAGATCGCCGGGCGGGCCGCGGTGGGGCTGCTGAGCGCAGGCACCGTCGCCCCGGCCTACCTGCTCAGCGGCGCCGGGCTGCGCGAGCTGCGCTGAGCGCGCGACCCCGTTCGAGGGGGCGGGACCGGAGCGCTCTCCGGTCCCGCCCCCTTTTTTCCTTTCCGGGCAGCGAAAACGTTGCCGCATTCCCGGAGAAACCTCGCAGCACTCCGGGAGAAGCACCCCGCCGAACCCGCTCCCATACTGGATCGGAGCTGTTCCACAGCGCAGGCCGCCAGTCCGGGAGCACCGATCCGGTGGTGAATCCGCCGGTCCCGGCGCGCGGCCCCCATTCCACTCACTCATCCACTCGAGCCGGGCGGGAGGCGACTCCCGGTGGCGTGCGGCGGGGAGATCATGGCTGATTTTGCTGAGCGAACGCGGAAACTGGTTCCGGGCGTGGTGACCGTCCTCGTCGGCGCGTCCCTGCTGGCGGTCGGGCACAACGCCGTCGCGGTTCCCGGAGCGCACGACATCGCCGTGCAGTACGGGTTCCGGGAGCTGCCCATCGAGCTGCCACCCGGCTACGAGGACCGCCCGATGAAGGACGTGCGGGAGGTGAACCCGGAGTTCCACCGCATCCGCAGCTGGATCTCCTCGGTCGGCGCGGGCATCGCCCTCAACGACCTCACCGGCCACGGGCGCGCGAACTCGCTGTGCATCGTGGACCCGCGCACCGACGAGGTGATCGTCACCCCGGCGCCCACCGCGCCCGAGGAGGACCGGTTCGCGCCGTTCCTGCTCGACCCCGCGCCGCTGCCGGTGGGCCGCGCGATGGCCCCGACCGGCTGCACGCCGGGTGACTTCAACGCGGACGGGCGCGCGGACCTGCTGGTGAGCTACTGGGGGCGCACCCCGGTGCTGTACCTGGCCAAGGAGAGCGCGCAGCGCGTCGAGCTCGCCTCCTACCACCCGACCGAGCTGGTCCCGCAGGTCACCCAGGACGGCGAGTACCACGGTCCCAAGTGGCACACCAACGCCGTGACGGTCGGCGACCTGGCGGGCAACGGCCGCCCGGACATCATCATCGGCAACTACTTCCCCGACTCCGACGTGCTGGACCCGCAGGGCCAGAACAACGTCTCCATGAACGACTCGCTCTCCAGGGCGCTCAACGGCGGCGGCAACCACGTCCTGCGCTGGACCTCCGGCGCGGCCGGTGACGAGCCCAGCGCGGGCTACGTCCAGGAGGACGCGGCGATCCCGCACCTGGCGGCCAACGGCTGGACCCTCGGGCTCAGCAACGCCGACATGACCGGCGACGGCCTGCCCGAGGTGTACATCGCCAACGACTTCGGCCACGACTTCATGCTGCACAACACCTCCACGCCCGACCGCATCCGGTTCGCCCCGGTCCTGGGCACCCGCACCCCGACCACGCCCAAGTCGTTCGTGCTGGGCAAGGACTCGTTCAAGGGCATGGGCGTGGACTTCGCGGACGTCGACCGCAACGGCAGCTTCGACATGGCGGTCAGCAACATCACCACCGCGTGGGGCCTTGAGGAGAGCCACTTCCTGTGGGTCAACGACGCGGCCGAGCCGAAGGCGCAGGCCGAGGCCATGGGCGGCGGCAAGGCGCTGTTCACCCAGCGCGGCCAGGAGCTGGCCACCGCGTGGTCCGGCTGGGGCTGGGACATCAAGATGGGCGACTTCGCCAACACCGGCAACCTGGACGTCGTCCAGACCACCGGGTTCGTCAAGGGCGACACCGACCGCTGGCCGTGGTTGCAGGAGCTGGCGATGTCCAACGAGATGCTGGTGTCCAACCCGGTCATGTGGCCCACCCTGCAGCCCGGCGACGACATCTCCGGCCACGAGGCCCCCGCGTTCTTCGCCAGGGGCCGCCACGAGGAGCAGTTCGTCAACATCACCGGCGAGCTGGGCCTCGGCGTGCACCACCCGAGCCGGGGCATCGCCATGGGCGACAGCACCCGCAGCGGCGCGCTGGACCTGGCCATCGCCCGCCAGTGGGGGCCGCCCTCCTTCTACGCCAACACCGCGCCGGACCGGGGCGGCTACCTGACGCTGCACCTGTACCGCCCGGTGGAGCAGGCGGGCACCGGTCTCGTCGGGCCGGGCAGCCCCGCCTACGGGGCCACCGTCACGGCCCGCACCCCGGACGGCGGGCAGCAGGTCTCGCAGCTCGACGGCGGCAGCGGCCACGGCGGCAAGCGCAGCTTCGACGTCCACTTCGGGTTCGGCGACTACACCGGCCCGGTCGAGCTGACGCTGTGCTGGCGCGACCTCGACGGGCGGCTGCACGAGCAGACCACGACGGTCGACCAGGGCGACCGCACCCTCTACCTGACCAGCACCGCACAGGAGGTCCCGGTCCGATGACCGCCACCGCCCCCACCACCGACCGGGCAGGCGACGGCCAGGCCCCCGCGCCGACCATCCCCGCCCCGAAACCGCCCAAGCTCGACCCGCGCTACGTGGCGCTGCGCAACTTCGCGCTGTCCATCAGCGTCTTCAACGTCTTCGGGTACACGCTGCTCGGGTTCGAGCAGCCCTGGCTGTGGCCGTTCGCCGCGGTGCTGGCCGGGTACACCACCGAGATCGTGCTGGAGGTGATCAGCGCGTGGGCCTACAAGCGCGCCCCCCGGTTCGGCGGGCGCGGGATGCGCGGGGTGTACGAGTTCCTGCTGCCCGCGCACATCACCAGCCTCGCGGTGAACATGCTGCTGTACGCCAACAACCAGCTGTGGCCGATCCTGTTCGGCGTGTTCTGCGGCGTCGCCGCCAAGCACGTGCTCCAGGCGCCGATCGCGGGCCGGATGCGGCACTACATGAACCCGTCGAACTTCGGGATCACGCTGGCGCTGCTGTTCTTCGGCTCGTGGATCAGCATCGCGCCGCCGTACGAGTTCACCGAGGAGGCGAACTACTACTGGCGGGTCATGATCCCGATCATCATCGCCACGGCGGGCACGGTCATCAACGGGCTGCTCACCAAGCGGGTGCCGTTGATCGTCGGCTGGATGGGCGGGTTCGCCATCCAGGCGTTCGTGCGGCACTGGATCTGGGACGTGTCGCTGTACAACGCGCTCGGGGTGATGACCGGGGTGGCGTTCGTGCTGTTCACCAACTACATGATCACCGACCCCGGCACCACGCCGACCAAGCCGGTCAACCAGTTCATGTTCGGCAGCGGTGTCGCGTTCGTCTACGGCATCCTGATGCTGTTCAACGTCGTCTACACCCTGTTCTTCGCCACCGCGATCGTGTGCCTGCTGCGCGGGCTGTGGTGGTGGGGCGTGCACCTGCGGACCGGTCGTTCGGCCGGGGCGGGCGCGGCGAGCCCCGCCGCGGGGGAGAGCGCACCGGGGCAAAGCGCCGCGGGGCAAGGGTCCGCGGGGCAAGGGGCCGCGGGGGCGGCGCGATGAGCGCCGGGGACGCCGAGCTGCTGCTGCTCGACGCGGCCGGGTTCGGCGAGCTGCGCGACCGGGTGGCCGCGCTGGCCGGGCCGCCCAGCGGGAGCGAGCTCCCCGAGCCGGGGCAGGACCTGGAGGCCGAGCTGACCGGTGGCACCCAGGCCGCCGGGTCGCTGGCCGCGCTGGCGGCCGAGCTCGCGGGATCACGCGCGGGAGGACCGGTGCGGGCCGCCGTCGTCGCCTCCGACCCGGTGGGCGCGCGGCGGGCGTTCCGGGCGCTGGTCGAACTGCTGGACGCCGGGGCCACCAAGGCCTTCCTGCCCGACGACGGCGTGTTCCTCGGGCGCGCCACCACCCCGCCCCGCATCGCCTACCTGTTCCCGGCGCAGGGCGGGAAGGTGGTGGGCGGCGCGGTGTGGCGGCGCTACCCCGAGGCCGCCGAGGTGCTGCGGGCCGCGCGGCCGGGCGACGGGGCCGACGCGGAGCAGGTGCGCGTGGTCGCCGGGTCGTTGGCCGCGGCGCGGCTGCTGGGGATGGCCGGGGTCGACGCGCACGTCGCGGTCGGCCACAGCCTCGGCGAGTTCACCGCGCTGAGCTGGGCCGGGTGCCTGGACCCGCGCGCGCTCCTGGACCTGGTCGCCGAGCGCGCCCGCGTGATGGCGTCCGCCTCGGCGGGCGGGGGCGCGATGGCGGTGCTGGGAACCGGCTTCGACACCGCCGCCGCGCTCGCGGTGGCCGAGGACGTCGGCGTCGCGGGTGACCACGCGCCCGACGAGACCGTGGTCGCCGGGCCCGCCGACGCGGTGGACCGGGTGTGCGAGGCCGCGCGCGGGCGCGGGTTCCGCGTGCACCGGCTGCGCGTCCCGCACGCCTTCCACACGGCGCACGTGAGCGGCGCGGCCGAGGCGGTGGGCGAGGCGCTGGGCCGGGTCCGGATCACCGCGCCCGAGCGGGAGGTCGTGTCGACCGTCACCGCCCGACCGGTCGGCCCGGACGACGACCCGGAGGCGCTGCTGCGCGAGCAGGTGCGCCGACCGGTGCTGTTCCGGCAGGCGGTGGCGCGGGCGCTGCGGGACGTGGACCTGGCAGTCGAGCTCGGGCCGGGCCGGGTGCTCGCGGGACTGGCGGCGCGCGTCGTGCCGGACGTGCCGGTGCTGGCCACCGACACCACCAGCCCGGACGGGGCCCCGCTGCTCGCGGTCCTCGGCGCGGCGCACGCGCTGGGCGCCGAGGTCGACCTGAAACCGCTGCTGCCCAGGGAAGAGGTCCCGCACTGCTGCGCCGGGCACGCGGGGGTGGGGCGATGAGCGCGCACGGGGCAGGCCCCGCGACGCCGCTGGTGTCCCGGCCCGCGCTGCGGGAGGTGATGCGCGGGTTCGCCACCGGCGTCACCGTGCTCACCACGGCGGGCCGCAGCACGCACGGCATGACCGCCAACGCGTTCTCGTCCGTGTCGCTGACCCCGCCGCTGGTGCTGTGCTGCGTGGCGCGCACGGCGCTGATGCACGCGGCCATCGTGGAGGAGGGGGAGTTCGCGGTCTCGGTG
>NZ_JBQGCX010001463.1:0-2584 GCF_052038725.1 Actinosynnema sp. | reverse complement strand
GCGCGCCCCCCCACCGCCCCCCTGCCGCGCCACCCCCGGTCCACGCGCCGGCGCCACCCGCAGGCGCGCGCCCGCCCGCCGCTTCACCGCCGCCCGCCGCAGCGCCCTCGCCCGCCGCAGTGCCCTCGCCCGCCGCCGCGCCACCCACGCCACCCGGCGCCGCCTCGACCACCCGCACCCCGGCCTCAGCGATCACCCGCCCGACCGGCCCCCGCAACCGCCCGCCACCCCCGAGCAGCACCGGCCCGTCCAGCGGCGGCCGTCCGGGGACGTGCCGCCGCAGCGGGTGCGGCGCGGGCAGTCCGAGCTTGCGAACGACCAACCGCCCGAGGGCGGTCCCGGCGAGGGACTGGTACCGATCCATGCCCCCATCACACTCCCTACCGGCTAGTAAGTCTACTCGCGAGTAGGTAAGCTTCGAGGTCACCGCGACGAGGGAGGCCACGTGGCAGGCACCAGGAGGGTCGCCGTCCTCGGCGGCAACCGCACCCCGTTCGCCCGAGCGGGCGGCCCCTACGCCCGCGCCTCGAACCAGGACCTGCTCACCGCCGCCCTCGACGGCCTCGTCGCCCGCTTCGGCCTCGCGGGCGAGCGCCTCGGCGAGGTCGTCGGCGGCGCGGTCCTCAAGCACAGCAGGGACTTCAACCTCGTCCGCGAGTCCGTCCTCGGCAGCGCCCTGTCCCCCGCCACCCCCGCCACCGACCTCCAGCAGGCCTGCGGGACCGGCCTCCAGGCCGTGATCGCGGTGGCCAACAAGATCGCCCTCGGGCAGCTCGACTCCGGGATCGCGGGCGGCGTCGACACCGCCTCCGACGCCCCGATCGGCGTCAACGAGGGCCTGCGCGAGGTCCTCCTGGCGTTCGACCGCGCCCGCACCACCACCGCCCGCCTGCGCGCGCTCGCCAAGCTGCGCCCCGGCCACGTCGTCCCGGAGATCCCCCGCAACGGCGAGCCCCGCACCGGGATGTCCATGGGCGAGCACGCCGCGATCACCGCCCGGCAATGGGGTGTCACCCGCGCCGAGCAGGACGAGCTCGCCGCCGCCAGCCACCGCAACCTCGCCGCCGCCTACGACTCCGGCTTCCTCGACGACCTGGTGACCCCGTTCCTCGGCCTCACCAGGGACCAGAACCTGCGCCCCGGCTCCACCCCTGCCGCGCTCGCCGCGCTGAAGCCCGTCTTCGGCGCCGACTCCGGCATGACGGCGGGCAACTCCACCCCGCTCACCGACGGCGCCGCGGTGGTCCTGCTGGCGAGCGAGGAGTGGGCGGCGGCGCGCGGGCTGCCGGTGCAGGCGTGCCTGACGTTCTCCGAGACCGCCGCCGTCGACCACGTGCACGGCGGCGAGGGTCTGCTCACCGCGCCGGTCCACGCGGTGCCGAGGCTGCTCGCCCGCGCCGGGATCGCGCTGCCGGACTTCGACTTCTACGAGATCCACGAGGCGTTCGCCTCCCAGGTCCTGGCCACCCTCAAGGCCTGGGAGGACCCCGACCACCCGGCGCTCGCGGACGGCGTCCGGCTCGGTCGCGTCGACCGCGCCAGGCTGAACGTCACCGGCTCGTCCCTCGCCACCGGCCACCCGTTCGCCGCGACCGGCGGGCGGATCGTCGCCACGCTCGCGAAGCTGCTGGCGCGCAGGGGCTCGGGACGTGGGCTGATCTCGATCTGCGCGGCGGGCGGGCAGGGCGTCGTGGCCGTGCTGGAGCGCTGAAACCATTGCGGGACAATGGAAATCCGTTCCCGCATTACTGCGTTCGGCCGTAACGGGCCGCGCTGGGACGCCGTTATTCGGAGCATGGTTCGTCTTCCACCCGGCCGAGTCCTGACCCTCCTGTTACCCCTGGCGCTGCTGCCCGCGACCACGACCGCGTGCGCCGAGCGCGACCCCACCTCCACCGTCGTCATCGGCGTGACCGCGTCGGCCAACGAGCCCGCCGTCACCCTCACCCCCGCCGTGCGGGCCGTGCTGCGCGAGGCGGTCGCGGGCGGGGACGTGCGGCTGGTCGTCCACCGCTCCAGCGCGAACTCGCCCATCGCGGTGTGGGACGGGCCGATCAGCCCGAGGGACGGGGACGGCGCGCTGGAGCGCGACCCGGAGCGGCGGGAGAAGGCGCTGGTCGAGACCTTGGGCAAGGTCGAGTCCGTGGTCGGCGCGGCGGCGGGCGACAACCCCCAGCTCGACCCGCTGGGCCTGCTCGCCGCCGCGGCCCGCGTGCCCGGCGCGCAGACCGTGGTGCTGCTGAGCAGCGGCCTGCAGACCGCCGCGCCGCTCGACCTCGCCGAGCGCGGGCTCGCGCTGGACGTCCCCGACGCGATCAGCGCGCTCCCGGTCGACGCGGTGCCCCGGCTCGCGGGCAAGCGGGTGCTGCTCAGCGGCCTCGGAGAGGTGGCCGGTCCGCAGCAGCCGCTGCCCGACGACGGCAGGCGGGCGCTGGGCGAGCTGTGGCGGGGGATCTGCCTGCGCGCGCAGGGCTCCGGGTGCGACCTGGACGTGACGGTGGGCGAGCGGCGGGAACCGGTGTCGCTGGTGCGGGTGCCCGCCGTGCCGGTGGAGGGCGGCCTGCCGGACGAGCGGCCCCCGGCC
>NZ_JBQGCX010001462.1:0-2581 GCF_052038725.1 Actinosynnema sp. | reverse complement strand
ACGGTGACGACGAACCTGCCGTCGGGGGTGTCGGTGACCGGGTCGTGGAACGCGGAGCGGACCGGGACCAGCGGCGCGGTGCAGTGGCGGAACGCCGCGTACAACGGGAAGGTGGCGGCGGGGCAGTCGACGGAGTTCGGGTTCCAGGGGACCGGGAGCGCGGGGACGTTGACGCCGAGCTGCTCGGCGGGCTGAGGTTGGTTGCCCGGCAGGGGTTTTCGGGGCCCGGCGCGTGGTGCGCCGGGCCCCGGCTCTTGGGGGCTGGGGTTCGCGGACGCGGTCAGCTCGTGGGCTGCCCGGTGGCGCGGGGGAACCAGTCCGGGACGTAGTCGGGCTCGCGCGGGAAGCGCTCCAGGTCCAGGGCGAACGCCTCGAGGGGGACCGGCGTGGAAAAAGCCGGTTCCTGCTCCCACTCGTAGCTGATCGAGCACTTGCCCGGTCGCTCCAGCTTGTAGTACCCGCTGAACCAGGTCCCCTGCCCCTCGGCGTACATGCCGCTGCGCAGGTCCTGGAAGAGGTCCCAGACGTCCTCCGGCGGGAACCACTCCCTTGTCCCCCCACCCGCGACGCGCAACCCGACCCGCAGCCCCAGGTGCGCGCCGACGTGGTGGTGCTCCAACTCCAGGTACTCCCAGTCCGCGGGCAGGGATTCGAGGAGCACCCCGGTCATCTCGTCCAGGACTTCCTTCTGCTGCACCGGGTTGAGCTTCAGCCACTCCGCCACGCCCGCCCCCCTCCCGATCCGGCGCCGCCGACGGCGCACTGCGCGCTCGGCGTCACGCCCCGACTCGCACATCTGCTGCCGCGCCCAGAGCAGATCGGGGTTCCCCGGAATCCGCCCAACGGGTCACCCGGGATGTCCAATCCGAACACGAGGCCGCTCTCGCAGGACGGGTGCGTGAGTTCATGACGCCACCTCGACACCCAGCCGGTTACGCCTCCACCGCGAGCTTGCGCTTCAACCACTCCGGGATCCTCCCCTCCGCGCGGGGAAAGTGCTCGAGATCCAAGGCGTAAGCGCTCCCCCTGAGCGGCGGGATGAAAACCGGCTCGCTGTCGTAGTCGTACTCGACCCGATACCGCCCCGGCGGTTCAACCGTCACGGTAGCGGTGAACCACGCCCCCGCGCCCTCCGCGTACATCCCGCCGCGCAACCGCTTGAGCAGCAGCATGGCCCGCACGGGCGGCACCACCCTGCGCCGCTCACCGCTCTCGTCCGCGCACAGGAAGGTAGCGGTGTCAACACCGATCGTGGACCGGAAGGACAACTGGAGCCACCGCCACCCCGCAGGCGCAGCGGACACCAGCTCCCCGCCGACCTCGTGAACGATCTCCTGCTGCTCCTCAGGCCCCAGCACTTCGCTCATCACAACCGCTCCCCCTGCCCATCACCGGACATCAAGCGCCGGAACGCACCCGGAACCAGTCCGGCACGTACTCCGGATCACGCGGGAAGCGCCTCAACTCCAGATCGATCTCGTCAGGGGGCGGAGCCGCGGAGAAAGCGGGCTCCTGCTCCCACTCGTAGCTCACCGAGCACCTGCCCGGCCGTTCGAGCCTGTAGAGGAGGCTGAACCAGGTCCCCTGCCCCTCGGAGTACATCCCGCTGCGCAAGTCCTGGAAGAGGTACCAGATCTGATCGGACGGGTTCCACTCCCGACCCCCACCACCCGCGACGCGGAGCCCGACCGCCAGGCTCAGGTGGTTGCCGACCTGGTGGTGCTGAAGTTCGAGGTAGTCCCAGTCCTGGGGCAAGGCGTCCAGGACCACCCCGGTCACCTCGTCCAGGATCTCCCTCTGCTGCAAGGGGTTGAGCTTCTGCCGCTTCGCCATGTCCGGCGATCCTCTCCGTTCAGCGCTGCCGGGGGGCGCGCTACGCGTTCGACGCGGCGATCTGCGCCTGGTGCTCGGCCTCGGCGATCTCGGCGAGCCGCAACTGCTCCCGGAGCCAGTCCGGGACGTGCTCGTCGTCGCGCGGAAAGGCCTCCAGGTCCCTGGCGTACGCGACCGGGTGCAGCGGGGGCCGCCAAGCCGGTTCGTCGTCGAAGTTGAACTCGACCCGGTGCCCGCCGTCCGGGAACACCGTCAACTTCGCCGACAGCCACGTCCCCCGCCCAGGCTCGTACATCAGCCGCCGAGCCCGCACGAGATCGTTGCCAACCACCTTCGGCAACGGCATCGACAGAGGCGCACCCCCACCGTCGGAGCTGACCTGCACCCCGAACACGTGCATCATCGAGCAGAGCTTGGCGTCCACGTCGACCCGCGTCCACCCACGGGGCGCCTCGGCCGCGAGCGCCGTGACAGCCCGCTCCAGGTGCATCGATTCAACTCCTCGCTCAGGAACGCCCTCCTCCGCGAAGGACCGGCCCAGCGTAGTCGCCGAACCCACGCCCGACACCGCTTTCGCCGTTCCTCGTGAGTCAGCCCTCAGCGGGGTCCCGGTTCGCCCGTGCCTTCCAGTCGTCGACCTTGCTGCAAACATCTTTGCGGCGGCCTACTCCCACAACCGCCTGACGATGTCTCCTCAAAGCGGCTCCCGCAAAAACAGCTCAGAGCCTCCCTGACACGACAACAGAAA
>NZ_JBQGCX010001461.1:0-5371 GCF_052038725.1 Actinosynnema sp. | reverse complement strand
GCCCAGCCTGCGCAGCCCCCGCAGGACGGCGAGCGAGGAGTTGATGCTGTGCCCGCCCTCGGCCCCGATCAGCGAGGCCACGCGCCCGGAGGCGAACGCCGCCTCGGCCTCGTCCGCGGTGGTGGCGATCGCCAGGTGGTCGGGGTAGCGCCGCGCCAACCGGTGGACGAGGTCGACCTGCTCCACGGTCGTGACCACGGCGGCGTCACCCGGCAGGGAGCACGGGACCCACACGGACCAGAACTGCATCCCCAACCGGCCCTCGCGCAGCCTCCCCAGGTCGGTCTGGAGACTGGGCTGGTGGGCCGTCAGGTCGACGGTGTCGGCAGCGGCACACGGATCGGCGCCCGTTGACTTTTCACCGATTTGCCCTTCGGCACCGAAGTCGCGCAGTGCCCAGGGGAGGTCGTTGTGCCCGTCGACCAGAGGCACCCGTGCCAGCAGTTCTTCGGCGCGCAGACGCGCGGTGAGGGCGGCCACTGGTCAACTCCTGTCTGTCGTTATGAGTCCGGTTCGCGTTACGGGGCCCAGCCGGTTGTCATCCAATCGTGTGACAACGGAGGCCGTCGGTGACAACTCATCGGGGATAGATACCCGATTGATCGTCCCGTAGACCCGCTTGGGCGGCTACGCTGCCCCAGACGACACCACTTTCGGTCGATCAGTGGCGCGGCTGATTGGACGAAAGTCCCGGTGCCGGTCGGGGGGCACGACCGACTCCAGGGAGGTAGTGACGTGGCTGCCGTCGGCTTAGGTCAGGCCGTTCGTACCACGCCAGCCGGCTCGTTGCCGGCGAACATGGTCCCGCACCCGCGGGAGGAGCTTTTTTCGGTGTTGGTGGTCGACGACCACCCGCTGCTGAGGGAGGCGATAAGCGCCCGGCTCACCCAGATGGGAGCCGGGACTGTGCATGAGGCGGCTTCGGTCGCGGAAGCTCGGGCGCGGGCTCTCGCAACCGGACCGTGCGATCTCGCGATCCTCGATCTGGGTCTGCCGGACGGCACCGGCATCGACCTGGTCACGGAACTCCGTGCCCAGGGCTGGCCCCGCATCGTGGTCCTCGCGTCCTCCGACGACCCCTACGCGGTCAGGTCGGCCTTCCAGGCGGGCGCCCAGGCGTACCTCCTGAAGTCCGCCTCGCCGATGGTGGTCACCGACGGGGTGCGCAGGGTCCTCGACGGCGGCGTCTACGCGGACCCGAGCGTGGCACCCGTGCTGGCTGCGGGAACTCGCGTGCCGGGCACCGACAACACGCCGCGGGAGCTCTCCGCGCGTGAGGTCGAGGTCCTCCAGCTGGTCGCCGATGGCCAGAGCAACAAGGAGATCGGCGAGGCTCTGAGCCTGTCCGCGCTCACGGTGAAGTCTCACCTGTCGCGGATCGGGCGCAAGCTGGGCACCGGGGATCGCGCTCAGATGGTCGCGCTCGCCATGCGGGCGGGCGTGATCCGCTGAACCGCAGGTCGACGCGCTGAACGAGTCGAACACACCCGCGAGTGGTGCGTTCGTCGTAGGGTCATCCGCCGTGGACGTACCCGCCGACGAGCGAACCGATCCGACCGGTGCACAGCCGGTCCCGCTGACGGAACCCGCTGACGGGGTTCCGCCGGTGGTGGCCGACTCCTCGGCACTCCGGCGAGCAGCTGACGCGCTCGCCGGGGCCGAGGGCCCGGTCGCGGTGGACACCGAGCGAGCCTCGGGCTACCGCTACTCGCAACGCGCTTACCTGGTGCAGCTGCGCCGGGAAGGCGCCGGGACCGTGCTGGTCGACCCGATCGCCCTGGGCGGTCGGTTGGACCCGCTGGTCGAGGCGCTCGAAGGGACCGAGTGGGTGCTGCACGCGGCGTCGCAAGACCTGCCGTGCCTCGCCGAACTGGGTCTCAAGCCGAGCGCGTTGTTCGACACCGAGCTGGCGGGCAGGCTGGCCGGTTTCGAACGGGTGGCACTCGGCACGCTCGTCGAGCTGCTGCTGGGCTACAGGTTGGAGACGGGGCACGGCGCGGCCGACTGGTCGCGCCGTCCCCTCCCCGCCGACTGGCTCAACTACGCGGCGCTCGACGTCGAGCTGCTGGTTCAGCTGCGCGACGTGCTCGAGGAGGAACTGAGGCAGCAGGGCAAGCTGGAGTGGGCTCTGGAGGAGTTCGACGCCGCCAGGACCGCGCCGCTTCCCAAACCGAGGGCGGAGCCGTGGCGACGCACCTCGGGGATCCACCGCATCCGCAGCACCAGGCAGCTCGCCGCTGTCCGGTCGCTGTGGGAGACCCGCGACGCTCTGGCGCGCGAGCGGGACCTGGCCCCCGGCCGGGTGCTGCCCGACAGCGCGCTGGTCGACGCGGCGACCCGCAACCCGGCCGACGAGGCCGCGCTGCTGGCGCTCCCGGTGTTCCGGGGACGCGCCCAGCGGCGCATGGCCGGGACGTGGATGGGCGCGCTGCGCAAGGCGGCGGCGCTGCCCAGGGCGGAGCTGCCTGAGACCGCCCAGCACCACGACGGACCTCCACCGGCGAACCGCTGGGCCGACAAGGACCCGGCGGCGGCAGCACGGCTCGCGGCGGCGCGCACCGCCCTGGCCGAGGTCGCCGAGGCGAACACCCTGCCGGTGGAGAACCTGCTGCTGCCAGACCTGGTGCGCCGCACCTGCTGGCAGCCGCCGTCGGACACCTCGCTGGACGGGGTCACGGCGGCGCTCCGCGAAGGCGGGGCGCGCGAGTGGCAGATCGGCTTGACGGCACGGGCGCTCAGCGAGGCCCTGGCCGCCACTCCGGGCTGACCGACCCGCGAAGACGGGTGCGTCGAGGCCGACCGGCGACGGGAGGCCTCCGACCACCGGCACCACCGCACCGACACCGGCCCCACCGCCGACAGGCGCCCGGACCGGCCACAACCGAACACGCACCTCCCTGTGCACCTCTCCTTCCCTGGAGGGCCGCGCCGGTCCCGCACACCGCTCAGGCGTGCCGTTCCGGCGGTCCGGCTCCTCCCCGGACCGGTGGCGCACGCCCAGGGCCGCCCACGCACCGCGCAGGCGCCCGCTCCCCCGCGCAGCCGGGTCGGCCGCGCGGGTGCTCCCCCGCGCCGCTCAGGCGCCCTCCGGCGCTCCGGCGCCACCCTCGGCCGCACCGCCGTCCCCGCCGGTCTCCCCGCGCGGGTTCCCGAAGCGCCGTCGCGCCGCCTGCTTGCGCGCGAGCCGCCGCACGGCCGCCAGCGCCGCGTCCCCGAGCACGGTCCCCACGACCACCCGCTCCAGGGCCTCCTCGCGCTCCACCCAGCCGCCCGGCCCGTCGGTGGCGTAGTCCAGGTCGGCCTCGGCCAGCGGCCCGCACAGCCGCGCGTAGCCGTCGAGCAGCTCCCAGAACCGGTCGTGCCCGACCTCCCGCGCCGTCCCGAGCACCCCGACGAGCGCGCGGAGCGCCGGCTCGCCCTCGTCGGCCCGCCAGCCCTGCCGCTCCAGGAACGCCCGCGCCTGCGCGGCGGCCTCGGCGTCCTCGTGCTCCGGGACGGGCGTCACCGCGACCTCGACGGTCGACAGGGCCCGCACCAGTCCCCGCTCCTCCTGGTCGGCGAGCGCGGCGAACACCTCGCCGACCGCGGCGATCGACAGCCCGCCCACGTCGACCATGGCCCGGACCAGCCGCAGCCTGCGCACGTGCTCCTCGCCGTAGCGGGCCTGGTTGGGGCTGGTCCGCTCGCCGGGCGGCAGCAGCCCCTCGCGCAGGTAGTACTTGATCGTCGGCACGGGCACGCCGGTGCGCCTGCCCAGCTCGGCGATTCGCATCAGACCCCTTCCCAGGACGGCACCACATGGATACCGTAGCTATCCGATAGTAGAGAGTGTCACTATCCATACATGGAGCGAACCGTGATCCGCACCCTGCGGGCGAACCCGGCCCTGGCCGTCTTCGCCCTGCTCAACACCGCCTTCGTGCCGGTCGCGCTGGTCGGCCTGCTGGTCGACGACCGCATCGTGACCGACAGCCCCCTCTGGTTCAAACCGCTCAAGTTCGCCCTCTCCCTCGCCCTGTACAGCGTGAGCCTGGCCTGGGCGCTCTCCCTGACCACCCGCCTGCGCCGGTTCACCCGGTGGGCCGGGACGCTCGCGGCGGCGGGCGGCACGGTCGAGATGGCGATCATCGTCGGCCAGGCCGCCAGGGGCAGGCGGAGCCACTTCAACACCGCCACCGAGCTCGACTCCACCCTGTACGCGGTCATGGGCGCCACGATCACCGCGGTCTGGGTGGTGCACGCGCTGGTCGTGCTCGCGCTGCTGTTCAGCCGCTTCGAGGACCGCACGACGGCGGTCGCGCTCCGGTTCGGCATGGGCGTGGCGCTGGCGGGCATGGCGGTCGGCTTCCTGATGACCTCGCCCGCCGAGGGCCAGGACCCGGCGCTCGGCCTGGTCGGCGCGCACACCGTGGGCGCCCCGGACGGTGGCCCGCACCTGCCGCTGACCGGCTGGAGCACCACCGGCGGCGACCTGCGGGTGTCGCACTTCATCGGGATGCACGCCCTGCAGGCGCTGCCGCTGGCGATGGCGCTGCTCCCCCGGCTGGCGTCCCCGCGCCTGGCCCGCGACCTGGGCCTGGCCTGGGCCGGCCTGACCGCGCTGACCCTGTGGCAGGCGCTGCGCGGCCAGCCGCCGCTGCGCCCGGACGCGCTCACCCTGGCGGGCCTGGCGGCGCTGCTCGCCTGGACCGGGTGGGCGCTGTGGCGCGCCGACCGGGAACGGGCGCGCCGCGCCGCGGTGGAACCGGCTCGGGACGCGGCGGCGGTGGCCGCGTGAGCGAGGCGCTGTTCGACCTGGCGTTCCCGCTGGTCGCGCCGTTCTGGGCGCTGATGGTCCTGGCGCCCGGCTGGCGCTGGACGGAGCGGGTCGCGGCCTCCCCGCTGATCGCGCTGCCCGCGCTGGCGGTCTACGGCGCCGCGGTCGCCGGGCACCTGCCGCGGTTGTGGGCGACGATGGGCAACCCGGACCTGGGCGCGCTCCGGGAGCTCATGGGTTCGCCGTGGGGCGCGTCCGCGATCTGGGCGCAGGTCCTGGCCTGGGACCTGCTGATCGGGGCGTGGGTGTACCGGGAGGGCCGTCGCGTGGGAGCGCACCCGCTGCTGATGGGGCCGCTGCTGGTGCTCACGGTCGTGCTGTCGCCGCTCGGGTTCGCGCTGTTCTTGGTCGTGCGGGCGGCCTGTGACGCACGCGACAGGTCACCCTCGGTGGTTACCGACCGGTAACGAAGGCTAGAGTTGCTGTTACCGATCGGTAGGAGTCGCGCTCTCCGGTCGCGCCAGTTGAATCACGACGATGTGGAGGAGACGCCGTGGCCGCACCAGCAGCGCAGGCGCGCGTTCGCAACGTGGTCTTCGTCGACGGCGTGCGCAC